>JANPGI010000402.1:0-12342 GCA_031423875.1 Verrucomicrobiota bacterium
AATCATTTCGACAAGAAGAAGGAAAAGGGCAAGGGCACGATGGTCTTCATCTGCGAAGGCCAGTCCGCCGCCGGCTCGATCACGAGTTGCCGCGACGTGAACAACCAGGCGGTGTTCGTGCTCAAGGGCAAGCCGCTCAACGTCTGGGATCTCAAGCGCGACGTGATGTATAAGAACGACGAGATGTACAACCTCATGCAGTCGCTCAACGTCGAAGACAACACCGAGGGCTTGCGTTACGACAAGGTCATCCTCGCCACCGACGCGGACGTGGACGGTCTGCACATCCGCAACTTGATGATCACCTACTTCTTCAAGTTCTTTGAGCAACTCGTCCATGACGGCCACGTTTACATCTTGGAGACGCCGTTGTTCCGCGTGCGCAACAAGTCCGAGACGATTTATTGTTACAGCGAAGCCGAGCGTGATACGGCGGTGATTAAGTTGGGCGGGAAGCCGGAGATCACGCGATTCAAAGGTTTAGGTGAAATCAGCCCGAAAGAATTCCAGCAATTCATCGGCAAAGAAATGCGGACGAGCAAAGTGGAGTTTGCGCCGCGCGCCGAGTCCGGCCCGATCTTTGATTTCTACATGGGCAAGAACACGCCGGAGCGGAAGGACTACATCATGGATAGTCTCGTCGTGCCGGTGGAGGAGTAGTTCAATATTCCCAACAAGCTGGCGGTCGGGGTTGCCAGGCGCTGATCGTAAGTTCTGATCCGCTCACGGTGAACCAAGGCTTCTAGTATCAGCAATGGAATGTGATCTCCGTTTCTGCTTCACGCAAAAGCGGGCAAGATTGGATAATTGCCCTTCAGGACTGTGTCAGTTTCCTCGAAGCCCATCCAGCCTCGGAGCATGGTGGCATAGACGGATCGAAAGTCAGTGGTCATTTTGAGATTGCCATCGTCCAGATCGGTGAGGCTGGGAGGAGTTCCGTAGAAACCGCCATGAACCGCTTTGCCCAAGATGAACATTGGCGTGGCAGTGCCGTGGTCGGTGCCTTGGCTCGCGTTCTCGCGGACGCGCCGACCGAACTCGGTGAACAGCATCACGGCCACATCGTCCGCCCGGCCCATCCGCTCAAGGTCTTGCATGAATCCCCGCAGCGCATCTGACAGATAAACCAGCAGCAACTGGTGCAGATCGGACTGGGCGGCGTGAGTATCGAAACCGCCCATGCTTAGATAATAAATTCGCGTGGGCAGGTCGGCGGCGATCATCGCCGATACCTTCTTCAAGTCCAGCGTCAGATTGTTGTCGCTGCCGTAGTCCACCAGCGAGCGATATTCGGCGCACGCGTTGCGCACGACGGCGGCGCCAGCGGTGGCGGTGTGCGAAACGTGGTTGACGAAGTCCAGCGAAGGGTTGGTGGTCGGATACACTTTGCCGAAGGTTTCGAAAACTTTCTGTTGGGCGTCGGTGCCAATGCGGCCAAACTTTTTGGGGTCGTTGAAAACCACCGGTGAATGCTGGCTAGCAGCCACCGCGCGGGACTGGCGGGACGCGATGTTGACGATGCCGTTCTCGATCGGAGCCGGCCAGTTGGCGTCGGCGAACCGCCCGAGCCAGCCATGTTTGTCACTGCTGTGCGGCGTGGCCGTGTGCCACCATTCCATTGCGGTGAAGTGGGAAAGGTTTGGGTTTGGATAGCCGCAACCGTGGGCGATGGCCATCTGGCCATCCTTGAACAAGCGCTCCAATCCCGCGCAGGCGGGGTGCAGACCGAATTGGTCATCGAGCTTCAGGACCTGGTGTTTGCGAACGGCGAGCTTGGGACGGGACCGGTAGTACGCGTCGTCGGCAAAGGGCACTACGGTGTTAAGGCCGTCGTTGCCGCCGCTCAACTCCACCACGACAAGGATGCGGTTGGGATGTTTCTCCGCCGCGCCGCCCAAGGCGCGAGCCGTTTGGGCGAAGCTCACTTGTTGAAGGAGTGACGGCAGTCCGGTGGAGACGCCGAGGGCGTAAAGTCCGGCGCGCATGAAATCACGCCGCGAACAGGAGAATGGTTTCTTTTGGATATACATAAATCAGCCTCGTTGTGTTTTCATCCCACCTGGTATTCCGGCGCGCTGAGGATCAGGTGGACGACCCGCCGCAGCGTTAGCGAAAGCCGCGGATCATGATAGTCCAAGCGGTCGGACTTGAGTTCCGCTTTCAGGAACGTCGTAATGGCGGCACGCCGTTCGGCCTGCAATTCAACGCTGAGGAATCGTCGGCAGAAATAGTCCGTTGCGTCGTCAGCCGACTTCAGCCCCGCCGTGCGCGCCATCGCGACGAAGTCAATTTCCGCCAGCGTACGAGGAATGGGTTTCACGCGATTGTAGCCCTCGACGAATCCGGAATAGACCCCGACCGCCAGATTGAACCATTCGCTGTCGGCCATCTCGGCCATTTTGGATTTGGTTCCCATCATGGGAGTTGTAACGGTCATGCTCGTCTCACGGCGTTGGGGCTCGTCGTAGTTGCCCATCGCCTTCATCGCGCCCATGCCGATTCCGGCGAGAAACCGGTCGTACTCTGACAAGGAAACGGGTTCCATCCGTTGCAACTTCGTGTTCCAGAGGCACGGCTGGATGTTGTACTGGGGAAACATTTGCGGGATGTTGCGATAGCCTTCGGCGATGATCTTGTCGGGCGCACCGTAAGTCCTCGGGTCGGCGAACAATAATGCCTGAACAAAGTTGCCCCGCGTCAGCAGCGTCGCCGGGTTGATCCAGGCTCGTCCGCCCGGCCAGCCGGCGACATTGGGCGGGTAAAACGGCACCTGTCCCAACGCACCAGCGGTCTCGGTAAAATCCGGAATGCCCGGCAGGTCGCGCAATCCCAGCTTCCGGCAGGTCGAGACCAGAAAATGAACCGGCGGTTTGATCTGCGTGCCGACCGATGGCGCGCTATAAAAATCGCGCGAAAGAAAGATCGTCCTCAACAGAGGCTTGAGTTGGTAATTCGACTCCACCAGCAGTCGGGCCAACCGGTCGTTGACTTCCGGGGTGATCTCGTCGCGCACGAAGTATTGATAGAGTTTGCGGGTGATGAACCGGGAAGCGGCTGGTTGTTTGAGAATGATCTTGATGGCGTCGTGGCCGTCGAATCGTCCCGTCTCTCCGAGAAAAGTTTTCTCGCCGTTATCGTGCAGCGCTGTATCCGCAACAAACTTCGCTTCGTCCTTCGTGGTACGGATGGGACGCAATGTCCAACCGGTGAAGGAGCGCGCGAGTTCGCGGATGTCGGCCTCCGTGTATCCCTGTCCTTCGCCCAGGGTGAACAACTCCATGATCTCACGCGCAAAGTTTTCGTTCGGCTTGCCTTTGACGTTGGCGCGGTTGTCTAGCCAGATCAACATGGCAGGATCCTGCGCGACGGCCACAAGCAGATCGTGGAAATTACCGTTGGCGTGAGCGCGTAGGGTCTGAATCTGGCCCAACATCAATTCGTAGTTGTTGACCTTCTCCTGGCTGGTGGCGAAGTGATCGTGCCAGAAGAGGGTGAGCTTCTCCTGCAAAGGGCGTGGCGTGGTTAGCATGCGCACGGTCCACCATTGCGCGGCCCGCCGCATCTCCGCGTGCTCGCTGATCAGGAGCGTATAGAACTCGTTGACCACTGGTTGAAATGGTAACGATCCTTCACGCACGGCGTTCACCCCGTACGCCTTGCCCGTCAGCAGAGCCGAGCCGGCCGCATCCTCCAAGGGCACGAGTTTCGAGCCGTGCGGATAAATCCCCGACGGCTCAAAAGGCGGCAGCTTGCCCTCGGGTATATGCTCATAATCAACGAGGGCATCCACCGCCTGGGCCGGTGTCAGGCGTGCGAGTTTTCCGACTTCTTCCGGCGTGCCGCCGAACCCAGCGCGTTCAAGCAGATGAGCGGCGCGTTCGTAGTTCCAATCTTTCTCGGTGATCGCCCCCAGATCATTGTCCCATGCCGTCGGCGGGATGTTTGCCGGGGTGGATTTGCCATCTGCGGCTGACAGCGCGGGAACTCCTGCAAGCAGCAATCCGATCAAAAGGTAGATTTTTTGCATGATTATCCTGGTGACGATCAAACCAGACGGTCGTTGCCTCGCGGCTGCTGGTTTCATTTTTATGGCAACGCGGCGAAGATCAGTTCCGACGCTTTGCGCACGTCACGGTGTGCGAATTCGAGTTCTTGTTGCAGCGGCGCGAGTGCCGCCGGCACTACCCGGGCAACCGCTTCGCTTAGGTCCAGCGACGCCGATGCCGCCGCAGCCAAGGATGAGGTGATTTCAGCGACGAGCACGGGCTGATTGTCCACGCCCCTCGGTCGCAAGACCGACCAGGCAAACAAACCGCCCAATAGAACCGCCAGCGCGGGAGTCCACAGCCAGGCCAGTTTGAAAGGCGCGCGTTGTGGCTGGTCGTTAGCTGTCCGCTTTAGTGAGGCTTCGCGCACCGCACGCATCACCGAAGCGTGCAACCCTTCGGGCAGTACAACGGTGGGTCGGGAACTTTTGAGATCCCCATCCAATCGCCGGAGCGATGCCTCGAAGCGCCGGAGTTCAGGAGACACAGCAGGTTGTTTTGACACTGACGGCTTGGCTTCGTCCAAGGCGGACGATATTTTGAATTTTGCAAATAGTGTTTTCATAGGCGTGAGTTACAAAGTCCAGGCGAGGAAAGCCATTGGCGGAGGCGTACGATCGGAGCGCGATTCGTCCCGGTCAGGAAAATTGCCAGCGGCGAGCGACTCGGCAACTTGGCGACTCGACACTTCGGTGGCCAAGGCCACCCGCGCCCGGAACAGGATTACTTTTACGTGCGTCTGAGTTCGGTGCAGCACGAGGGCAATCTGGGCAACGTTCATTTCCTCGGCATACTTCAACCACACGGCTTGGAATTGAATGTCGGTCAACACCGAGCGCGCCAACCGCCACAGGCCCTCCTGCTCCTCCCGGCGCGACAACAGCACCGACGGGGTTTCGTCATCCACACACTCAGGCGACGACTCGGCTTCAACCGGTCGCCGGCTCCGGAAATGATCAATTAGCTTGCGCCGCCCGATGGTGAAGATCCAGGTGGCGAACGATTGCTCCGGGTTGTAGCGCGCAAGCTTCACGTAGGCCGTGACTAAAATCTCCTGCGTCAGATCCGCAGCGTCCTCCTCGTTCCGACAACCTTGGATCAGGAAGCGGAACAATCTGACCTCATAGCGGTAAACCAACTGCTCGAAGCTGGCCATCGAACCGGCTTGGGCGGATCGTGCCAGATCAGCATCAGAAAGAGTGTCGAAGTCAGTGTTCATGCAATGTGGCTGCTCTGGAAGTCTGATTATTTTGATTCGGTTTTCTGCGCCGCTTTCGCCTGCATGACTTTGACGACTTCATCGGCTGAGAGCGACAGGTTGATGACCGCACGCGCACCCTCTTCGGTCACAGTGAGTCCGCGGGCCAGTTGGATGGCATCTGGCTTGTCTTTTTGGAGCGCCAGCAAGGCCACCAAGCCGCGTGCCACGGTGGCCACATTTTTTCCGGTTTCGATGCTGACAGTATCGAGTCCGAAAGTTGCGACTATCCTTCCTTCTTGCTCGGCGACGTTGAGAAAAATCCCTTTCGCCTGCTTCAGGACTTCTGCGTGCGGCTCCGATCCCTTCAGGTCCAGTTTGCGCGCGGCCCCCTGGATGACGCTGGTTCCTCCAGCCAAGGCTGATTTCGGAAACCAGTCGTTAGTATACAACGGCGGATTGACCCCATCCAATGCGTTCAACGCCGCAGCCACACGTTGTTCCTTCTGGCCAAAGATGACGACTGCTTTCCCGTAAATGGCCGCGTAGGTTCTGGGTTCGCCACCTTCTTTTTCGCGGCGCTTCGCGTCAACCCAACTGTAAATCACATGCTGGCGGTTGGTGGTGGATTGAGCATCCTCGGCCATTCCGGCCATGCGGGAGAGATGCGCCGGATCGAAGTCCGCATAAATCAACGCCACCCCGTCTTCCGGTGCGGCCGTGGCACCGTAGAGGGTGACGCCGTGAAGTGATTTGCGCGGATCGAAGCTCAACAAGACCTTGTAAAGCGCGAACCGCGCCTGTTCTTCTGGCTTGTCCAACTCGTGCAAAATCTGTTTGCCAACCGCAGTTGGACGCAATGCGTCCACGTCCATGTGTAACACCCAAGCCGGGTCGCTGATGACCGCGTTGCGTTGCATCGGCTCCGCCCGACACGTTGTTGCTACCCCCAGCACACCGACAACTGCCAAACCGCTGATCCAATTCGTTTTCATAATAAATCTCCGTTCATACTGGTTTCCATTTTTACCGCCGGGCGAAATATGCCCTGTTGCTGAAGGATACGAGGCAGGTGGCCGAAAGGTTACAACAACCGGAGTTTTCTTGTGACCGCCTACCGAAAGATGGTGAAGCAATGCGCTGAATCACCGGCCGATTTGCCGGGGAGACATCCATCCCGGTAAACCCGAGATCACGCGGCTCCAAGGCTTGGGTGAAATCAGCCTAAGGAATTCGCGCAATTCATCGGCAAGAAAATGGTGCTGGCGCACGGCCACCACGTCGAAGACGTGCCGCGCGCCGAGTCTGCGCCGATCTTCAATTTCTACATGGGCAAGAACACGCCCGAGCAGACGGATTACATCATGGACAGCCTCGTCGTGCCGGTGGAGGAATAGCCAAGGTCGCAAGCCATAAAGGTCGCAAGTAAAACCAAGTCTCGCCCGTCATCATCGTGCCCGCTAATCTGCCGCGGTGTTATCGGAGAAAAATTGGAAACTCGAATCCGTGCTGCGGCTCTTCATGGGCTGGCTCATCTGCCAGGGCATCGGCGCGTTGCTGTTGATGCTTCTGCGCGGGAACGTTGACACAAAAGCCCCGCCCAGCACGGGGCAGATCGTTGTGAGCGCGCTTACTTTCCAACTCATCACCATAGGTCTGGTCTGGCGTTTCTTGCGCGAACATAAGATTGGTTGGACGGGCGGATTTGGTTTGCGACGGGACATCCCAAAAGCAATCGGCCTCGGCGCACTGGCGGTTGGGTTATTCCTTCCCATCGGCTCGGTCATCATGGGCTTCGCGGTCACAGTGATGGAAAAAATCGGCATCGAGCCTTCACTGCAACTCGCGATGCAGGCACTCAAGAATTCCAGTTCTGCGACGGAACTCGTTGCGATGGGGATCGTCACCATTCTGCTTGCGCCCATCGCAGAGGAATCACTGTTTCGCGGCGTGTTATATCCGATGATCAAGCAGCATGGTTTTCCGCGTGCTGCGTTGTGGGGCACGTCGGTGGTGTTTGCGCTGATCCATTTTAACGTGGCCATCTTTGTGCCGCTTCTCTTGCTGGCATTGCTGCTCGTATGGCTTTACGAAAAGACGGACAACCTTCTCGCCCCCATCGCGGCACACGCCACGTTCAACGCCGTCAACTTCGCGATGTTTTTTCTCAAGGACGACATCGCGCAAAAACTTTCGACCCAGCCATGAACGAGTTTGAACTCATCGCCCGCCTCACGCGCTCGTTGCCGACGAATGACTCCGTTATCGTCGGCGTGGGTGATGATTGCGCGGTGCTGGAGTGCGGCGATCCGCAGCGGCAATTGCTGTTCAAGACAGATGCGGTCGTGGAAGGAGTCCATTTCACCAGCGAAACGCCGCCGGAAAAGATTGGTCGCAAAGCCCTCGCTCGCGCCTTGAGCGACATCGCAGCGATGGCCGGAACGCCGAATGCCGCGCTTGTCACGATCGCGTTGCCAAAAACCTTTTCGCCGGAGTTCGTCGAAAAGATTTACGACGGCATGAATGCTCTCGCGTGTCAGCACGGCGTGGCAATCGTTGGCGGTGAAACGACGACGAACCCGGAGCGTATCTTGATCTCGATTTCGCTGACTGGTTTTGTGCCGCGTGGCAAAGCCATCTTGCGCTCCGGCGCGAAAGTTGGGGACGCGATCTTCGTCACTGGCGAACTTGGCGGATCGCTCTCGGGCAGGCATCTGGACTTCGAGCCTCGGCTTGTGGAAGCCTGCTGGTTGGCGGAAAACTTTTTGATACACGCGATGATGGACGTGAGCGATGGGCTTGCGGGTGATTTGCCTCACATCCTCCGCGCGAGTGGCGTGGGCGCGGAATTGCTAAAGTCCGCCGTGCCCATCAGCCGCGCCGCCAAGGAGAATGCCAAACGTGGCGATGCGGCAAAACCTGCTTTTGTGGCCGCGCTCACGGACGGAGAGGATTTTGAATTGGTGTTCACCGTCGCCAGCAAGAAAGCCGTGCCGGTCTTGGACGCGTGGAAGAAAAAGTTTCCCGATGTGAAGCTCAGTTGCATCGGCAAGATCATCGCAGGCGAAGGCATCCGGCTGCGCGATAAGACTGGCATCCGCCCGTTCACAGCACATGGCTACGTTCATTTCTCATAGCCCCGCTGAAACAGAATCACTCGGCGAAGAATGGGGACGCAACGCTCAGAGCGGCCTAGTCATCGCATTGAGCGGCGATCTTGGCGCGGGGAAAACACAGCTCGTGCGCGGCTTCGCGCGCGGACTGGGCGTGACGACGCGGGTTCACTCGCCGACGTTCACGCTCGTCAACGAATACAGCGGCGGGCGGTTGAAGTTGTTTCATCTCGATCTGTATCGCCTCGAAACCCCGGAGCAGATTCACAGCGCGGGTATCGAGGACTTTTTGCAACCCGATGGCGTGGCGGTGATCGAGTGGGCGGAGAGACTGGAAGATGGAAGATGGAAGATGGAAGATGGGGAAATCAGAAAAGTGAAAATCGAAGTCATCAGCGAAACGGAGCGGCGGATTACTTATGAAGATTCTGGCGCTTGATTTCAGTTCCGCACAGCGGAGCGCAGCCGTGTTGACAGACGCCAACGCTGCCGCGCACGAGGTGATTGATACGTCGCCGGGGCGCGATATGAGGCCGTTCGCGTTGATTGAGTCGGCATTGCGGCAGGCGACGTTGGAGCGCGAAGCCATTCAGTGCATCGCCGTGGGCATCGGACCCGGATCGTACGCGGGCATCCGCGTGGCGATCTCGCTGGCGCAAGGCTGGCAACTGGCGACAGGCGTGAAACTTCTCGGCATCGGCAGTGTGGACTGTATCGCGGCGCAGGCCGTAGCGAGTGGGGTGCGTGGGAAATTCTGCGTGGCGATTGATGCACAACGCGGTGAATTTTATTTGGGAGCTTACGAAGCGACAAACGATGGCCCAAAAGAAACGTCACCATTGAAGCTGGCGACACTGGCGGAAGCTCAGAAGCGGGAGCACGCAGGTGAGGTGTTGATCGGGCCGGAAGCTGTGCGTTGGTTTCCCGATGGTAAACTCATTTTCCCACAAGCCGCGATGCTGGCACGAATGGCGGCACAGCGTTCAAACTTTGTTGCTGGGGAAAAGCTGGAGCCGATCTACCTGCGTGAGACGACGTTCGTTAAAGCACCGCCAAGTCGAGTCCTCAGCTCATAACCGAAACGCGTGCCCCGCTAGGCGTGCAAAGCCCTCAGTGACACATCAAAACTCTTTCCAAGAGGTGACGACATAGGTCGGTCCAACTGGCGTACCGATAAGACTTTCGTCGTAGTGAATCTGGGATTTACCACTTAGAGTGACAGTTTTGGCCACGACGGATCCGGAGAAATTCATATCAGTACTTCCACCCCCAGTTTGGGTGTAATTTGCGTAAGGCGCATAGATCACGCCGACAAATTCAGCTCCACCAGAGACTTTGATGCTTGTGTTGTTGGTCTGCCCATAGACAGTTAGATTCGTGGCGTATCTTGCGCCATTGGCAACCCCGCCCCCGCTAAAATCCAAACTGCTGCTCGCGTAGATCGTCAGGCTGGAGTTTGTGCCGATGATGATCTGGCTGTTACCTGCCATAGACAAGCTCCCGACAAGATGGATTTTGACGGCTCCCTGGACGAGGATTTTTTCGGAACTGGTCAGGTTTACATTGCTGACCTGTTTGTAGTTTCCAGCCGTAAGCAGATAACTGTTCGAGTAGTTTGTACCATTAAGCGTATAGGTGGTTTTTGTCGGCAATCCCAAGCCAGTGCTAAACGGCGGAACTTGTGCATCCGGAATCGCAATGTTCAAGTCGCTCTGAGTCCAGCCAGGCTGAATACCTGAATTAGTGGCGTTCCATCCGAGACTTCCTATCGTTCCTCCGCCGTTGACCGTGATCGTATCACCCGGTCCTGTGTAGACTTTACCGAAAACATCAACACTGCCGCCGACCGACACCGTCGCGACGATGTTGCTGTCAACCGTAGCTATGTTACCTCCGTCTTTGCGCTTAGATGCGATGTACTGGCCGTTTGTGCTGTAGAGGGGATTTTGCGAATTAAAACTGTCTACCACGACGTTGCCGTTGAGCGTAATACCACCCTTCGAAAGCACGCCCCCTTGGAAAAGGCTACTCGTTCCCGTTGTCACTATCACCGTGCGATCTACCAAGCTATCACCACCAGAAGATAGTCTCCATCGTTTGACGCCAGTGACTCGGATCGTGGGTTGCGACGGATTGCTGTTGGTAATATAGGCGTCGTAGTAGTTGGAGTTGATATAGCGCCGCACATAATAAACGTTGGCTGCCGGAGACGACCAGTTATCTCCCGCTGCGGTCGTGTACCAACTCGAACCCGCTGTGCTGGTATTGGAGTATTTATTGATGAACTGCATCGCATCCTCGACCCCGGCCTCTGCCATCACAAGCGATTCATTCCATGCCTGGGAACGCGCCACGGCAGTGAACTGGTTGCTGGTGTAGGCAAATATGGCCGCGAGTGAAATGCCCAGCACGGCGGCAATGCCGACGCAAACCAGCAACACCTGGCCTTGGGTTTTTATTGAACTGACTCTAATTTTCATGGTGACTCCTTTGTATCGTTTAGTTACGCATCACGATCTTCGCAGTCTGGATGCTCTCAGTGTTGACGTTTTGTCCCCTGATCTGGCGGGAACATTTCCAATTCACATCCACCAGCTTGGCTTCGTTCAAGACAGACGTCTTAGTGAAGGCAAAATTGTTGGTTGGTGTGCGCTGGTAAATTGAAAATGCGAGTCTGTCGCAACTCGTCAACAAAACCTTGTTGATACCACCAAAAGTGCGAGTGAGTGTTTTGGCGGTGGGGTTGTAAGTATAAGAATAGGCCACACCGTTGATGTTCGTCATGGCGATGCTGTTTGTGGAATACGACGTCATGGCTCTGGCCTGCCGGACGTCGCGGGACATGATATCCAGAGCGTATTTGCTGGTACGATCAAGCTCTGTGTAATTGGTCATCGCAATCACACTGCGCGCGCCATTGACCCAAAGCAGCGCCAATGCTGCGAAGAGGATGGTCGAAAGGAATGCGGTCACCAATATCTCTACCAATGTCATCGCCGCGAGAGAGTGCCTATGCGCTGAATGACTTGTTACTTTTGTTTTCATTGTATGGGATAACCCTGCCGCCGTACGTCAATTGCTGTACACGTAATTCTGAGCGCCATACTGGGTGACGTATGTGGACATGCTGCGGGTATGGCTCATGCCGCCTGAATTCCATGTGATCTGCACAGTGACCTGTTTTACACCGTTGGAAGAATATGTGGCGGTGGGATTCATCGTTGGTGTGCTGACAACCATTGTTCCTGAATAGACAGTACCCACATTGCCATTTGTGGCAGTCGGATCGTAATTCTCAGTGAACGTGGCTGGAAGAAGATTGGTTTGAGTGAGTTGATTCCAATTAAAAAGGCGCACCCCCTCCAACCGGTTCAGCATGATTTGGGTGGCGCGCAGATTCTCACGGCTGCTCTTGACCATTTTGAATCCCGTCCCCGTCATCGCAAAGAACGACAGGAAAAAAATGCCGACGATGGCCGAGCCGATCAGCACTTCAACGAGACTGAAACCTTGTTTACCACGCAGATAAATCCGGCTGAAAACATATTTAGCTGGCAATTGTATTCTCATATTTCCTCGATCAGAGCCTGATGCCCACAATGTCGGCGAATGGGAAGAGCTATTTGTGTTCCGCTCCGATACCATCTTGCCGACACTGGGAGAGTCCCCAAAAATGAGCCTGTTCAATAGAGTTCAACGAGCGACCCGGCTGGTGCCCCCGTATTAGCATGGACGGATCTGCCTGTGAAATAGACATTCGGCTTTGTCTGGCTTGGGAGGAGACGGGAAGTTTTCTATGGGCCAATCAACGAACCACAGCTAAACGCATGCATCCTGATTTTGTCACAAGTATTGACAGCATCAAAGTTCCCGCCACGAGGCAACAACAAGGTTGCCTGAATTATTTCTCAGCGCCTCGTCATAGTGAAAATTATAACTGCCATTGGCGACAATCTGCCTGACAATGGCAGCACCGATGAAATCC
>JANPGI010000403.1:0-15194 GCA_031423875.1 Verrucomicrobiota bacterium
AAGATCCCACCAGACGAAGCCTTTGAACTCAGTCTTGAGCAACTGCCCGAAGCTATCCGCGTAGTAGAGTCCGTTGACGAGGCTGGTGGATTGGCGGCCTTGCGTCCCGGCGTCTGCGTTGTTCTCGGTGACGACGAGTTCGATATTTGTTCCACCTGTGCCGAAGTCAGAAGTTTGGATGGTGTTTTGTCGCAATGGCGGAATCCACTGCGATACAGATGAGAACGTGTGAGGCGAGCGCACGAGGTGCGGTTCACTCATCGCCTTAGCGGGTGAAATGAGAACTGTGCAGGAGACTTCGCATCCTCATCCACTTCTGTCGTGTAGTAACCGCCGTCATTCAGTAGTTCGATGCCAGCGAGTGAGGGACAGAGCCGGACGCGAAAGGGTTTCCAATGTCGCGCTTCATTCACAGCAACGCTCATGCGGCGGATCGAGTGACCAAAAAAATCCGTCACAGGTAAGCCTGAAAGAATCTGGCTCGCGCGGAGGTAGAGATTGGAGTGGAGGTGACCGATGATGGTTTGTTCGATCTGTGGAATCTTTGCCCGCACGATGTCGTCGCGCCAAAGAAATGGAAGCGCGGTCGGGTCGTGACAGAAAAACAACACGCGTTGATTTGGGCGAAGTCCTGCGAACGCAGTCCGAACCTCGGCGAAATGCTGCTCACGTAGCTTCTCCCACGTGCTGCGTTCCTCTGGAAGCATGTCGCTGGCGAACACGGGCAGGGCGATGAGTGTGGAGGTGCAGTTGAACAACACGTAGTTGCCGAGTTCAATCTTCCAGAAGGGTTGGATGCCGAGTTTTTCAACACCAAGTTTCCAACTCTCCAATCGCAATCCGCCGCGTGTTCCCATGAGGCGGAGTTTGCCGAGTTCGTGATCACCGAAGCAGAGGCGAAGTTTTTCACCGAATTTCCTGCGGAGTTTTCCGATGCACTCAGACGCGCTCTCCATTGCGCCATCGGCGCTCAATCCCAAGGCCGCGGTGTTGCAGGAGTAATCTCCGTTGGCGATGGCGTATTCCACTTCGGGAACGTCTGCGATGAAGCGATCCAACTGGCCGTTCTGTTGAAGCGGATAACGCAGCCAGACATTGCGGCGATATTGCCGAAGCGCGAAACGAACGAATGGATTCTCGATGACGCGATGTTCGTAGTCGTCGCCCTCGGCTTTTTCCGTCGGGCCTGCGTAGTGAACGTCGCTGAGGATGGCGATGCGGAATCGTCGGCTCATGGCCGGTCAATCAGCGTGAGTGCCAGCGGGTAGAACGATGCTGAATGTCGTGCCGCAGTTGGGTTTGCTTTCAACGGTGATGAGGCCGTCGTGCTCGTGGATGATCTTACGCGTGATGGGAAGGCCGAGCCCGGTGCCGTTGGTTTTGGTGGTGAAGAACGGCTCGAAGAGGCGATCCAGATTTTCAGGAGCGATGCCTGCGCCGGTGTCTGCCACGGTCACGCGCACATGAGGTTGGCCTGCGCGTTGTGGCGAGGCGATGTCCGCCGGTGTGACGGAAATAAATTCAGTGTGAATAGTCAGTGAACCGTTCGCTCCTGTGGCGTCCAAGGCATTGAGGAACAGATTCACGAAGACTTGTTCGAGCTGGTGGTTGTCTCCGTGAACGGCGTCGGATGTGGCGTTGAAGGAGCGGTTGAGTGAGATGAGTTTGCCGTCGAGTTGATGCTGCACCATGCGGAGCGAGTGTTCGAGAACGTCGTGCAGGCGGACTGGCGCGCGGGTGGGCGGAGAGCAACTGCCGAACTTCAGGAGCTGGCGAACGATGTTGTTCACGCGGCTCATCTCGCGCCCGACGATCTCTGCGAGCTCGTCGTCCTTATTTTTTTCGAGCAGCAGATCAACAAATGTTTTCACGGCCACGAGCGCGTTCTTGATCTCGTGCGCCATGCTGGTGGACAAGGTGCCGATGGTGGCGAGGCGATCAAGCCGTTCGACGCTTTGGCGAAGTCTCGAAAGGCCGGTGACGTTTGTGAGCGTGATGATGAGCAGGTCGTTTCCCGGGATGGCTAGAGGCAGGACTCTGACGTGGAATTTGCTGGCGGGTCCGATGCCTGTCTGAATTTGGAGTTCGGGAACGACGACTTGTTGTTTCGTCGAGACGGTCTTCTGGACGAGTTGTAGAAGCGTCGCGGGTAATTCCTTGGAAGTGCCGAGGCTCAGGATTTTTTTTGCTTCGGGTGATGCCGAGAGAATTTTTCCATGCGAATCCACGGCGATGGTTTCCGGCTGAAGAAGATCACCGAGAGCGGGCAGGAGATTGAATGCCTGCTCGTTATGGGTGGAATCGCGATGCGCCATGTGTTGTTCAGGTAAGCGTGTCAGAATTCATGGCCATGACCAGAGGAACGGGAAACGCAGGCGATAGAATCCGTGTTCGCCGGGTGCGTTGACGAGAACAGATTGGTTCAAATTAGTGGTGGTGACTGTGGCTGCGGTGGACCAGTTGAGGAGGTTGGTGCTGACCTCCACGACGCCATTTCTTCCTACGGCGATGTCTGCCATATCGAGTTGGTTGCTGGCGTTCACGGAGGTGATGTTGTTGATTCTAGCGGGAGATAGCAACTGTTGCACTTTGTCTGCGATGTACATGTGAAACTTGGCGGTGGGGTGAAGATCATCCCAGAAGACAAAATTTGTCCCCGGCCCATTTGGCACCGTGAAGCCATGTCCCCAAGCAAAATCAGCAGTAGTCAATGCCGGGACAATCAGGGTGAAGTTGGTCGGGTTGGCGTAAACGTTATCAACTAAGGTAAAAATATCTGGCTGGATAATCTTCAAACCCGAAAGGGTCGCAGTGGCATTGCTCAAGACGATAGAGAAGTTGGTGTTGTACTCCAAGGTGCGCAGGCGCACGAATGCTTTGTTGGCAGCACTGAATCCTGCATATCGGGGAGTCTTGGTCAAATCAGCTGCATTGGGCATGACCAAAGTTCGCACACCTTTGCTGTAAAGTGTTTGGATTGCCGCAGCGTGGTTCGTCAGGGACTGATGCAGGGCGTTGGTCCAAGGAGCTATTTTATCTGGACCGTACGGCGGGATGATGGTGATTAAATTGTTCACAAAATCCGCGTTGTTGACCCAGACTACAAAGAGGGCATTACTTGTATCGGCAGGGGCGACAAACGTCTGAACATTTGTTTTAAGATTTGAAGAGTAATGACCAAAATAGGACCAGTTTTTATTTGAGTCATAGGATAAGCCCTGCCATTGGGAGAGTAATTCAACCCAAATCCGTCCGTTGGAAAATCGCTTTCCATAATATCTTTCTGGGTAGATGGAGTTCTGATCAGTGGTGGAGGAGACACTGTCGCCAAAAACGTAGAGGGAGTTGAAGGCTGCCTGGGTTTGGTTGACACCCAAAACAACGAGCAAAAAAATACGAAACGTGAAGTGGTGCAAGCTTTTCACGTTGCGAGTTTGCCTCCCGTTCCTTCAAAGTAAAGAAAACACATGGCTACATGGGCAGGATGTGGTGCGAATCAGGACACGGGCGCGAGGTTCAGATGTGAAAGATGAATGCTCGTACAATTTTCTCCGCAGATGCCCTTGCGGTGATGAACTTGCTGACTCGGAAGGGCATTTGCTCGCTTTTTCCGTTCGGAATCGGACCCATAGGTTGAGTTGTGCTCTATCACTTTATGTTCAGAAACCGGAACAATTTTTTTGCTCTTTTGCCGGGGCTTATGTTCGCTTTGGCAAACGGATCGGTGTTTGCCAATGGCATGCGCCTCGTGAGTCAGGACGGTTTTGCCACTGCGCGCGGCGAAGCCTTTGTTGCGACTGCGGATAACGCTTCTGCTGTTTATTACAATCCGGCGGGTATTAGTCAGATCAGCGGCGACCAGGTGCGTGTTGGCGTTTACGGCATTTATTTCGATCCCACGTTTCAACCGCCCGACACCGCGCCGAATAGCGGCAAGACCTATCATGTAAAACAAACGACAGCCATCGCGCCGCAACTTTTTTTCACGCATGAGGTAGAGGATACACCGTTCACGTTCGGATTTGGCTCATACGCGCCGTACGGAGCGGGGTTGGAGTGGCCGGATGACACGGGATTTTATTCTGTCGCTAAATCCAGCCAGGTAACTTATCTGCGTTTGAATCCAGTGCTGGCCATCAAGATTTTACCGGGACTGTCTTTTGCGGGTGGCGTGATGGTGGACTACGCAAAGATCGAACTAGGGCAAGGGCTGTCTTCCGCTCCGGCTCCTTTGGCCAACCATTTTGAATACAGCGGGGATGGTGTCAGCATGGGCTATAACCTTGGATTACTGTGGCAGGCGCATCCTACTATTTCCGTGGGCGCGACATTTCGGAGCAAGACTTCGTTTGCTACCAAGGGACATACAGAGTTTGAATCCCAGCCCTTCTATTCTGTCACGAGGCTAAAGGCTGAAGCTCCTTTTGAGTTCCCTTTGACGGCAGCGGTGGGGATTTCTTGGCGACCCTCCCCAAAATGGAATTGCGAATTTGATGTGGATTACACGGATTGGAGCGTGTTCGATACGGTCACTATCCATCAGGAAAACCCGACTGGGTTGTTTGCCGTGCCACAGGACATGCCTGTGGATCTGTATTGGAAAGCCAGTTGGATGTATTCGGTCGGAGTGACCCGCTATTTCGATAATGGTTGGAATGCGAGTGTGGGCTATGCGTTCAACCAGAATTCAGTTCCAGACAACTATTACAGTCCTCTGGCGGCAGACTTGGACAGGCACTTTGTGAGTTGCGGCATCGGGTTCAATGGCGAAAAATATCAATGCAACATCGCATATCAATTTGGCTATGGGCCGGAACGAACGGTGACCGGTAGTCTTCCATCAACTCCCCCTGCCTATTTTACGGGACAGACCGCTGATGGCACTTACAGCTTCATCAGCCATGCAGTGCTGATAACGGTCGGCATTCGCTTTTGAGAAAGTTGCCGTGTGGCGAGCCGCAGAGATTTCAACTCTGGAGCATTAAGCATCAGTTGCCAATTTCCCCTGCTTAAAATTTCCGCGCGAGTGAGAAGGAAATGGTCGGCACGATCATTTGATAGGTTCCGTTGGCGGATTCACCTGTGAAGGGGCTGGCTTGGCTGGTGGTGACGTTTCGCTTCTCGCTAACGCTTAGTTGACCAGTAACGACCCATTGCCATTTGTCCGTTTGATGACCGATGCCGAAGCTGCCTACATGTTGCAGAGTATCAGGAATTGCCGGGGTGTAGGTGCTGCTTGGTGCAGTCTCGCCGCAGTAAAAATATCCCGCGCTGACAAACCAGCCGTCATTCAAGTAGCGGGTGACACCGAGTTCAAGCAGCCAGCTCTCATGCCAGTCCAATTGTAGAGGGAGGTCAGTGCCGAAGATGGCCGAAGTTCCTTTCAGATTAATCGTGTTGAGAGTGTTCCAATCCGTGTAATCCACATCGAACTCAATGTTCCAATTCGTGTTGGGACGGAAGGAAATGCCCGCCGTGACAATCTGTGGGAAATCCACAGTAGCCTTTGTGTTAGCAGAGGCAGCAAACAAATCATAGGTGGTCGAACCTTTGTATTTGATGCGGGAAGCACTGTGGTAGTTTGCGCCAAAGGACCATTGTTCATGCGGCTGCCAAAGGATGCCTGCATTGAAACCGTAACCGATGTCATCGCCTTCAAACTTTAGATTATCTGTGGCAGTCAGCAGACCTCGCGTGATTTTGATTCTTGAATAATGGATGTTCGGCCCGACCGCAATGGAGAGAGTCGGATGAATTTTCCACGCGATCACAGGATTGAGTGTGAGGCATTCGAGCCGCGATTCAATGGCGATGGAGCGAAAGCCTGAGTTTTCCGGCCACTTGACGCCAAGTCCAAACGGGGCGTAAAGACCAAGGCCGAACGAGAACGCGGAGTCGTCAGGCGTATATGTGTAGTAAAGTTGCGGGGACGGGATGACCTCAAAATCCGTGTCGGACTCCTGACCGGTGGTGGCGGATTGGTAGTGAGTGTTGATGCCGAGGTAATTCTGGACGCCGATCTGGATATTGTGGCCTTTGAGTTGGGTGATACCGGCGGGGTTATAGTAAATGGCGGATGGATTGTCCGCAGTGGCGGCAAAGGCATTCCCTCGTGCTACGGCAGCAGGATCTTGGTTGGGTGTCCTGAAGCCGATTGCTTGCGACATCTGCGGCAGTGTGAGGATCACAGCGATCAGCCAGAGTGGTGAAGCAACAAGTTTTATTGTTTGAGCGGCGTAATTGTTTTTCATGGTTGTCTTTTCAATTTCAGCGGTGAACCGGCTGCGTTGCCTCATGATGGGACAATACAAACCCGAGAACCGTCTAATTCGTCTATCGTGAGATTGCTGTTTAAGCCAACCTGGGTGCGTCTTTACTAGTCGGACAAGATTTAGCAGTGATGATGCCATGGTGATTTCAATTACGCGTAACGTGAGGTGGCGCATTGTGGAAAGAACAGTTGGAGTGGACTTGTTATTTTGGCTTGGAAAATGTTCACTTTTCTCCTGTGACAACAGGTACTTGGGCCGACCGGCTTGAGACGTGGAAAACCAGTGGTCGCTTTTTTCTAAGATTTTTCAAATGAGTAAGACAGTCATCGCCTCCAATGGCAACGACAGCGCGACCTTCGAGATCGGAGGTTCGATGGCCGTCGGACGTACGAATCAAGGTGTGGAAATCCGCGCCGTGCTGTTGCGTCTGACCCGCCACGCTGCGGTGTTCGAGATGTATGAACCGTCACTAGCGCTTCGGTTTTCAGAGGTGTTTGAGGAATTCACGATTTCGTTTCACGAACGCACGGTTTATTCAGGACGGGCTGTGGTGCGCAGTTTGGTGGATGCCGGAGTGAAGACCATTTGTGAAGTGGTTCTCGAAGAGGGGGCATGGGTTGATTTGGAATTCAATCCGGTGGCGGGCGAACGAAGAAAACTGCGCAACGAGTTCGACGGTTTCTTCCGGGAGTGGGGGAAACTCTATCGCGTCTCACCGGAATACAAAGTGGTGGTGGCAGATTTGCACACATTCCTGACCGGGTTGAATTCATGGTTGGAGCAGGTGCAGTTGCGCACCTTTTCATCGCCTGCTTCGACACGCGCCGGACTGGAAGATGAGATCGCGATGGAATTGAGGGATTCAGTGGTCTCGCCGTTGACGCATCTGTTCGCGCGGTTTGAAGATATTTCCGAAAAACTCGACGAATCACTGTTGCTCACGCATCGCGAGTTCATCAAACGGCAATTGCACCCGCTTATGCTTTGCTCGCCGTTCATGCATCGCACCTATTCCAAACCATTGGGCTATGCAGGGGATTATGAAATGATGAGCATGGTTGTGCGCAACGGTTTCGAGGGTAAATCTCTGTATGCCAAACTGGTGAACTCGTATCTCTTAGCGCAGCCACCGTGCGAGGCGGTGCGCAATCGAGTTGATTATCTCGAAGAACGGATTGTCAGAGAAACCAGCCGGATGGCACGCGGCGGAAAAGTGGCGAACATTTTCTGCGTGGCTTGCGGGCCAGCTTGGGAGGCGGTGAATTTCATTTCGAAACATTCACTGGCCGACATGTCGAAGTTTCACCTGTTGGATTTCAATGCCGAGACATTGGATTACACGACGAAGAAGATGAATGAGATCAAGCGCCTTCACAACCGCACCACGGATGTGGAGCTTGTCAAAAACTCTGTTCACAATCTGCTTCGTGCCAACAGCAAGGCCACCCCGCCTGAGCCGAAATATGACCTGATCTATTGTTCCGGTCTGTACGATTACTTGAATGACCGCGTCTGTCAGTCGCTCAACGATCATCTCTACAATCTTCTCAAGCCGGGCGGGTTGATGGTGGTGGGGAACTTTGCTCCTTTCACGCCGGGCCAGAATTTGATGGAACACTTGATGGACTGGTTTTTGATTTACAGGGACAGCCGCCAGTTGTCTGCGCTGGTGCCTGAGCGTGCTGTTGCTGACAACTCTGCTGTTTTTGCGGAGATATCCGGATCAAACATTTTTCTTGAGGTCCGCAAACCAAAATGAACGAAGCTGAATTTCAGAAGGCTTACGCCGAACAAACCCGCCGCAATTATATCGCGCGGGCGACTTTGGGAACATTCGTCTCGATTCCATTGAATCTGTTTTGTTCGTTCATGGATTACAAAATGTATCCCGATCACGCTGGGGATTTTTTAATGATACGCGTGGCGAGCGTGTTTCTTTCGCTTTTGGGTTGGTCATGGCTCAAAACGGCGTATGGACGGGAGCATCCACGTTGGAGTGTGACTTGGTATTTGAGTCCGTTATTGATAATTCTTTGGATGATCTATGACGTGAACGATGGCTATTCTTTTTATTACGCGGGGTTAAACATCATCTTGCTTGGTATGGGACTCTTGACTCCGTGGGCATACGTTCAAAACTTGGTGGTCAGTGTTTTTGTCGTGGTCATGTACCTATTGATCTCGCTCGTTCTGCGAACACCTACAACGGAGAGCTATGGCTATATCATGAACAACGTGACGTTTCTGATTCTGACCGGGGTATTGGTGGTCAGCGGTAGCGTCGCAAATGCCAGGTTGCGGTTGCGGGAGTTCAGACTTCGGTGGGATCTGGACATCAGCCGTAATCAAGTGCAGGAAAAAAACGTCACCTTGGATCACCAGAACAAGGAACTTGCGGACACAATTCAGAAATTAACCGAGGCGGAATCACAATTGGTGCAATCTGAGAAGATGGCGTCGTTGGGTCGTATGAGTGCGGGCATCATCCATGAGATCAACAATCCTCTGAACTTTGCTACCACGGGATTGTTCACCCTGCGTAAGAAAGCAAAACACGTCGCGCCGGAACAGCAGGAGGAATACAACGACATCCTCAAGGATGTGGAGGAGGGCGTGTCACGCGTTAAGAACATCGTTTCCGATCTGCGCATGTTCACCCATCCGAACACGGACAATCTGGACAAGGTGGATGTGAATGAAGTCGTGACGTCTGCATTGCGTTTCTTGAGCAATGAGATGAAGGACAAGGTCGTCATCGAGCAAAAACTTGCAGAGGGGCAGCTTGTTCACGCCAATAAAAACAAGTTGATCCATGTGTTCGTGAATCTGTTCCAGAACTCGCTGGATGCGCTCAAGTCCAAGCCGTTCACCAACGGGGATCGGCCAACCATCTGGATAGAGAGTGTGGATTCAAACGACGCTGTTGCGTTGCTCGTGCGCGACAACGGCCCCGGCATCACGAGCGAGCATATGGACAAGATTTTTGATCCGTTCTATACGACGAAGGATGTAGGAGAAGGAATGGGGTTGGGGTTGAGCATCTGTTATCGCATCATGCAGGAAGCCAAAGGGCGTATCACTGTTCGCACTGAACCGGGAAAACTTTGTGAATTCAAACTCGAATTCCCGAAAGAACCAAAGGCAAGTCTATGAGCACACAGGAAGCGCAATACGATTACCGCAAATTTGCCATCCTCTACGTGGACGACGAGGCCCAGTCATTAAAGGCTTTCTCCCGCGCGTTTGGGGATGACTTCCGCATCTTCACCGCTACGAATGCTCAGGAAGGCGCGAAGTTGCTTGAAGAGAAGAAGGACGAAATCGCCATCCTGATGACGGATCAACGGATGCCGGGCGAGAAGGGGACGTGGTTGCTCGAACGCGCGCGCGCCATCACGCCCAGCACGCTGCGGTTTTTGGTGACGGCGTATGCGGAGTTCGAGGATGCGGTGACGGCGGTGAACACAGGCGGGATTTTTCATTACGTCAACAAGCCGTGGGATCCGCAGCATCTTGAGACGCAACTCAAGCGCGCGATGGAATACTTTCTCATCCAGCGCGAGAACGAACAGCTCGCAAAGGAAAAACTCGAAGCGCTCCGTAATCTCATGGTGGCCGACCGTCTTGTCAGCCTCGGCATGTTGACCGCCGGGTTGAGCCATCACATCCGCAATTCGCTCGTCACAGTGAAGACGTTCCTCGACCTCGCACCCGCGATGATGCAGGACGAGAAGGCGCATCCGGACAAGGTCAGCAACACAGAGTTCTGGAGCGACTATCACAAGAGCGTTCTTGGGCAGGTGGACAAGATCAATAATCTGCTCAAAGACCTCTGGGCTGCGTCGGAAAAACCGGCGGCGCGCGACACGCTTCAGTTCAACCTTCATTCGCTCGTTGGTGAAACGGTTGAATCTTTGAAGGCCGGGTTGACCGCGAAGAACATCAGCGTGGAGAACAACATCGCGGTGACGCTCCCGGCGATCATGGCAGAGAAACCGAAGTTCGACCGGCTGTTTGAATTGTTGTTGCGCGAGGAGATCAGCAGTTTGCCGACGGGAAGCAAAGTGGTTTTCAACGCGGAACAGGTGGGTGATGCGACGAAGCCAGAGTATCGCGTTCAGATTTCCGACAACGGCCCGGGGCTTTCCCCGGAGACTCTGCGTTGTCTGTTTGATCCGTTCATGGTTCGAGCCGACACACCGAGCGAGTTCGGCATTCATCTCATGGCGTGTTTCTTCATCGTGCATCATCACGGCGGACGCATCGAAGCATCGAGCGAGCAGGGGAAGGGAACGACGTTCACGCTGCATCTGCCGCTGAAGCCTGCAAGTTCCATTGCCGAACTTAATCAGGGCATCCTGCAAAAATCCCGGCTGGCGGAACAGGTCTGGGGCGGAGTGAAGCCGGGAGTCTGAGCGCGTCTGTTGGTTGACCAGCTCAGTCGGAGTGAACAATGCGGAAGCACCAAGCCCCAACATCCAAGCTCCAGAGAAGCATCAAGAACCAAGCTTAAATCGTGTCCGATGTAAGGCGAGTTCCATCACATAAGTCGGAGGTAGCGTGCCGGAAGGATTTGTTTTGAGATTGAAGTTTGAATGTTCTCTGGAGCTTGGATGTTGGGGCTGGGAATTTCCCCAGAGGGTCACTCGCAATTTATCGATATTGGATATCAGTGCTTCAAATCAGCCATCCCGTATTCCCCCCGGTATGGTCTCGCGGGTATCATCCACTTGAGCAGCGCGTCTATCGGAGGCATTGCTTTCAGTGCAAAAGGATGTGCGAACAACTATTCATTGACCGGCAAGGGACGCTATGGCTTATCTAGGCGCGGTGACATTTTCAGTAGCAGGTTGTAAATTGCCGGGCACAAGTCAAACGGCTGTCGTGTGCCGGGCTACTGCTTCTCCAAAATCCTCCGATTCGCACCGCACCGCTTCATTCATTGAAAAGAATTTGTGCGGGCAATCTTTGGAGGGTGCGCGATGAAAACCCTCCTTGTCATCTCGCCACATCCTGAATCCGCAGACGTGATCCGCGCAGGACTTGATCCTGAATTGTATCGCGTCATCCATCGCGCAGGTCAGATAGATGCGGATCCGCTCCTGACCCAACTGCTCGTGCAGGCTGTGGTGTTGGATCTGGATACAGATGTCATCCAAGGCATGTGGACAGCGGATCGTATCCACAAGCGGTTGCCGCGAGTTCCACTCATCGTCTATACGGATGGCGGACAATCTGAATGGGAGGAAGAAGCTTTCGCGCGTGGAGTATCGCACGTTCTTTCCAAACCTATCCGCCCGCGAACATTGACGGCATTGTTGGAACGATTGCTGGCTGCGCCTGCCCCCGCAACTCAATCGCCAGCCCGAATTGAGACGCAATTCATCACACAATCACCGCCGGTTGCTCCAGCTTCCATCACGCAGCCGCACTCGGTGTTGCGAAACTTTTCATCCATTCTCACACATTCACTTAACGCCGAGGCGCTCATCCGCCAGTTCCTCATTCAACTTCGCGAGATCGTTAGCATCAACCGCGCGGTTGTATTTCTGCGTCCTGATGCCGCCAACGGAGCAGGAAGCGCAGATACCGCGCGGCAGATGCGTTCGGCATCGGCAGTCGGGATATCACCTGCGCTGCTTGAACAGTTTCATCTGTCCCTCGACACCGGCATCGGCGAGCAACTGCTCCGCCTTGGCAGGATTCTTCGTTGGAACAGCGATGAAGCCCGTGCTGATGCTGAAACGCAGCGCGAATTTGCGTTGCTCGGTTCGCAGGTTGCCGTGCCGTTCTTCGATCGTGATTCGTTGTTGGGCATTGCGATCTTTGACACCAAGATCACGGGGGAGCAACTAACCAACGCGGAACTCGAACTCATTTTCCATCTGCTCGAACAAGTCGGGCTGGCCGTGCGCAACATCCGGTTACACGATCAGCTTGCTGCCAACAACGAGATGATGACCGGCGTACTGCGTGAGTTGAATAGCGCGTGCGTCGTTGTTGATCGCGATCTCCAGATTCTTCATGCGAACAAGATGGCGCGGAAATATTTTGGCCAGACGTCGCGCGCGAAGGACAAGCTGGATTTCACTGATCTGCCGCAGTCATTGGGTGCGAAGGTGCATCAAGTGTTGCGCACTGGCGCAGCCATCGCGCCGTTCAAGTTCGAGCCGGAAGGTTCACCCGGCACACTTTACAGCATCACCATCGTGCCGTTCCATCAGGGAAATGCCGCTTTGCCTGCGTCGGCGTTATTAATGGTGGACGATCAGACGCAGAGCGAACACTTGCGGCATCTTGAGTTGGAAGCTTCAAATCTGCGCATGATCAAGACGATGGCGGATCGTCTCGCGCACGAAGTCGGCAACACCATGGTGCCCATCTCCACGCATCAGCAGTTGCTTGCGGAAAAATATCGTGATGCCGAATTCCGCGCCTCGCTCGATACGGCATTGTCAGAAGGCGTCAAGCGTGTCAACCGGCTCATCAATCAGATGCGATTCCTCGCGCGCGATTCTGTGGCTTCGACTGAATCTGTCCCGCTCGCCGCGCTCGTGGAAGAATCTTATCAGGAAGCGCGCAAGTATCATCCCGGCAAGACAGCCCAGATCAAATACGAACACACGGGCAAGCCGATTCTCGTCAACGCGGACAAATCCTCTTTGAAGCATGCGTTCATGGAAGTGTTTATCAACGCGCTTCAAGCGAACTCTAGCGACCCCAAAATCACCGTGCGCGCGGATGTGGGAATGAACGGCAGCGGTGCGAACGCTCTGCACATCGAGGTGCAGGACAACGGCGCAGGCTTCACGCCGGAATCCACGCAACGCGCTTTTGAGCCTTTTTACACGCAGCGCAATGTTGGCCTTGGTCTCGGCCTTACCGTGACGCGCAAGATTATCGAGACGCATCATGGCAAGCTGGAGATAGTGAATCCATCCGAGGGCAAGGCGGGAGTAGTCCGTATCTCTTTGCCGGTGGAGAAGGCGAAATAAGGGATGGCGGCACAGCTGGGAATCGCGTGTTGAAGTGGTTTCTTAAATAACCCGACCCAAATCCACCCGTCAAACAGCTTGCCAATGGCTTCGATTTTCTTAGAGTGTGCGCTCGTTTAATCAAATATGGACTCAAATACTTGGCACTTATTACTGGCGCAGGCACCGGCGGGACAACAACCACAGGGCTGGACGCAGATGGTGATGTTCATCCCCATCATCCTCATGGTCGTGTTCCTGATGTTTTCTCAGAACAAGAAAGCCAAGCAGCACGCCAAGCTCCTTTCCACGATCAAGTCCGGCGATAAAGTTCTGACCACCAGCGGCATCATCGGCACCGTCGTCTCCGTCCGGGAGAAGGAAAAAATCATCACCATCCGCTCTGCCGACGCCAAACTCGAACTCACACTCTCCGCCGTCGCTGACATTACCGAGCGCGGCACTCAGAAAAGCGATTCCTAAACTACTCCCATGATCCGAAATAACTTCTGGCGTCTGACCATCGTCGTCCTCGTCGTCCTCTGGTCGCTGTTGCAAACCTATCCGCCGACTGCGGGCGATCTCGTGACGCATTTTGAAAAGTCGGCGCGGGCCACCACGCCCGGCGACACCACGATTTCAAACATTGTTTTCACTGCGCGCTCTCTCGACAAGGCGAAACCTGAGAAGCAATTCGCGAACTTGATGGACGCCGTCGGGACGAACGACATCGCGCCGTACTTCGCTTACGACACCAAGAGTCAGGCCCGCCCCACGACCTATATCCTGAACCAGCTCCAACGCGAGACAGCGGGCAAGATCAAGCTCGGTCTTGATCTGCAAGGCGGCACGTCATTCCTTGTGGAGTTGGATTTTAGCAAGATGTCCAACACGAATGAGATCACCGGCGCATTGGATCAGGCCGTCGAGGTCATCCGCAAGCGGGTGGACCGTTTCGGCGTGGCTGAACCCGTCATCCAACCCCAAGGCGAGAACCGCATCCTCATCCAGCTTCCCGGTCTGTCGGAAGACGACCGCGCCCGTGCGATCATCAACATCCAGAAGACGGCGTATCTTGAATTCCGCATAGCGCATGAGAAGACTGATGAATTGGTCAGTACTGGAGCACCGATCCCGTTCGGTTACGAATTGTTGAAACGCGAGCAGCGCAATCCCAATGGCAGTAAAAGCATCGAGCAGGTCGTCGTCAAAAAGAAGGGTGAACCCGGTCTGACCGGAAGCATTATCAAGAGTGCCGCCGCCAATTACAACATGGGGCAGATCGAGATTGATTTCCTTCTCAATGCCGAAGGCGCGGAAAGTTTTGCCAAAGTCACCCGCGAAAATAAAGGCCGCCGTCTCGCCATCGTTCTCGACGGGGAACTCTATTCCGCTCCCAACATCAACGAGCCGATTGAAACTGGCAGCGGTCGCATCAGCGGCAACTTCGATCAGGCCAGCGCGCGCGAACTCGCAGGCGTCTTGGAAAACCCGCTGAAGGCTCCGTTGAAAATCATCAGCCAGAACGACATTGATCCCAAGCTCGGCAAATCCTCCATCGAAAGCGGCATCAAAGCATCCATCTACGGCGTGCTGGCGGTCGCCGTGTTCATGATCGTCTATTACATGCTGGCTGGCGTGGTCGCCAACGTCGCGCTCATCGCCAACATCATCATTCTCCTCGGTGTCATGTGTTCCTTCGAGACCGCGTTCACGCTGCCCGGCATAGCAGGTATCGTGTTGACCGTTGGTATGGCGGTGGACGCAAACGTCCTCATCTACGAACGCATCCGGGAAGAACTCGCCAAGGGCAAATCGCTCAAGGGCGCCATCGCCGCTGGTTACGACCGCGCGTTCAGCACGATCTTCGATTCACACGTCACGACGTTGATCTCGTCTGTGATTTTGATTTTCATGGGAACAGCTTCGGTGAAAGGTTTCGGCGTGG
>JANPGI010000404.1:0-4709 GCA_031423875.1 Verrucomicrobiota bacterium
GTTGGTGGCTTTGGTTTCGGTGGTTTCGCGGGGCATTGTAAAACGACGGATAACTTGTCCACTTTTAATTCTTCCAACTTCCAAGAGTCTTGGACAGGGAAATTGCGCACCCCTTTGGCGGGTGTGCGCGAAAAACTTCTAAGTTGTCTCGTCAGGCGACAACCAAATCACCGGAGCGATTGCGCAACGGTTCGGTGTCGTCTGTTTCATCTGTCGGCGGTTCGCCCGCCGAAAATCGGTTGCCACCCGCAGCCGGTTTAACGGCGCGTGAATGGGTGTTTAATGCGCCTTTCAAGGGCGTTGAAAGTTCTCTGCAAGCCTCGGCTTCTGACACTGCATCCACCGTGCGCCGCTTGGCTTTACCTTTAAGCGGAGCGGCCATGCGCTCGGCAAAGGTTGAATCCGATGGCATCAGGTGTTCGTTGATTGCCCGTTCCACGTCTTCAAAGGTGACTGTGGCGCGGCCATCGGCTTCAGCCAGAATGCGCGCCTCTGTCGCCACGTCGCCAAGGCCGGAAATATCGCGGCTGGGTGAGCCGTGGAATGACATGCGGGAATAGCCCACAGCGAGCTTGAATCCTGCGAGCGAACTTCCGTGCAGGATTTTACGCGCAACGGCCATCAGATCGGCTTCCGTGTTCCATTGCGGCAATTGCACCCAACGCTTCACACGACGGCGAAACTGCCGCCAGTTCCAGCCGACTTGAGTTTCGGCGCGCTTCACGCAGTTGATGAATTGTGGTGTGGTGATGAGCGCAACCGGGACGTCGTGGTTGTAGAGCGCGGTATCAATCCAATCAATAATCTCCGGGCGGCTGTAAATGCGCTGGCTCTGGGGAAAGGCGAAGTGCGCTTCGTCTATCACCAGCATGATTTTGGAGCGTTGGAGAACGTCCTCGATGCGCGCCTGCATTTCAGTTGCGGTGCGCGAGTAGCTTGAGGCGATGCCGAGTGCCTTGGCGATGGCGCGGAAGAATGCCGTCTTGCTTGTTACGCCTGATAGGCTGACGAAGCGCGCCGCACCTTGATTGCAACGACACCAAGCTTTCACAGATTCGCTTTTACCACGCCCCTCCCAGCCTTCAACCACAACCATGCTTTGCGCTTTGAGTGCGAAGACCAACGTCTCCCAAATCTTTTCGCCGATGGCCGTCAGAACAAAATCCGCGCGGGCGGCTTCTTCCTGGCAACGCTGATATTCCAACAGCGCGCCGATGATGTCGTGGAACCAAGGCAACTCTGCAACCTTCACTTTGAGGTGCTGGTCTGGAAATTCGTTTTCCAAACGTTGCTCGTAGACGGTGCGATCTTTCCCCCGGACGCCGGATTTTTGAAATGACAGAAGCGGATTGATGCAGATGTCTGTCAAGAACCTCGCCAGTGCTTGCGGTTCGTGTTGACACGCTTCGATGAACTTCGCCACTGGATACGAAACAGGGTGGCGTTGCGCCTCCTTGAATTTCTCTGGGCCATCTGTAGCGGAGGCGAGCCGGAAACCAGACCCATCATCATCCCATCTATAACTTTGAACCTCGCCCCGCAAAATGAATTCGCCCGCGCTCGGAAGTTCGGCGCGAATCGCGCTCACTTGTTCGGCGTTGTAAACCTGCCCCAGCTTCATGCCAAACTTGTGCATGGAAGGCGTGCCGATGCGACCGGGATATTGTTCGAGCACTTCGCGCGCGACGCGCTTCAAACCACCCGCCTCGATGCTCCGCGCCTGGAGAAACCAAATCAGGCGACGAATCGCCGGATCGTCCACGATGGCGGCGCGTGGTGCAACGGCGGTCCCGCTGAGGCCGCGCAACTCGGCATACTCGGGGCTGCTCATGTAACGCTCTTGCGAAAGCGGTGAATTGTCCGGTGCAGATGTTTTTCGAGTGCTCATAGTTCCCCTGTGGTTTCAGTCATTTCACCGCGCAACTCGCGGGCGCGTTCGCGCTTGGCTTCCTCAATGAGCGAGACGGCACCGGCAGTCTGTGCGGAGTCATCCAGCAAATCGGCGCGATAGCCCAAGGCGCGTGCGCTCTTTCGGACGCGGGTTTGCTGTTTGTCTTTCTCGATGCGACGGCTTTGCACAGCATTTTGTTGTGTGGCGATTTCGACGCCAAGAGTCACTGTGCCGTGATCGGCTATGGTTCGGCGGAATGGTACCGAGAATTTTGCCTTGAGCGTGCGATAGCGCGTGCGTCCATAACTCATGTGGGCATTGATGCGCTCCATTTCTTGCGCGAGCAATTCGGCGGGCGCGTCCATCGCCGGGACTTCCTGTGTGCGCTCCACGGTGAAAGCGTTTTGCCGTTTCATATCGGTGATGGTGATCATTTCCGGCAACTCAGGATTAAACCAGGCAAGCACGGTTTGGCCGCGCATCCGTCCGGTCTGTTCGTTCCGGTAATTGTAAACCTGTTTGCCAAAACGAAGCGTGATGCCGTTGCTGGTGACTGGCGACGGGCGCATGTGATGCGAGAGCAGATACCGGCAAGACGGCGGAAGTTTTGCAACCGGGTCGGCCCGGTTGTAGAATTTCTGGAACGCTACATCCGGCGAATTGCCGCCGGTCATTTTGCCGTCCTGTTTGTTCGCGTTGTAGATGGCGCAGATTTCTCCGAGGCGGTCATGCCATTGATCGAAAGAGTAGAAGTGTTCAGATGGATGAACTTTCTGCGCGGCAACCTGAAGCTTGGCGCGTTGTATCCGCTCAAAGCGTTCGTGCATTTCATCGGGCCCGACGTAACCCGGCTCGCCTTCGCACAAATCCTGAATCGCGCCGATGACACGCTCCACCGGTTTGGAGCGTGGCAACCGTGAGTGCCAGAAGCGCAGGCCGAGCGAACGCAAACCAAGTTCAGTTTCGCCCCAGGTGAATTGATCGTCGGCAACACCTTTGAGGATGCGAGCTTTCCAGATGCCATTCTCAAACAGGAAACCTTTGCGCGGCAACCCGTGTTGGTCACAAACTTTGGTGATGAGCGTGCGTATCACGCGGGCGTTGTAATTCGTTTCAGCAATCAATGAGTAACCGAGCACGCACAAGGTGCGGGTATCAATCATCAACAGGCATTGCCCACGCATCAGCGTGAACCAGCCTTTGCCGTCCGGGATGTAAAAATAGATTTCCAGTGTCGCGTCATCCGCGCACAACCAATCCATCGGTGCGACCGCGCTCCAGTCGCGGAGCAGATGCGCGCCGTTGAGTTTGTCCTGGCGCGGGCCGTGGTGGATGTCTTCCATCATCGCGATCTCATGCTTCACCGTTTCGCGGATGCGTGACGGGCAATGACTTTTGGAGGCCGGGTTGCTCTGGTAGTAACTGAGGATATTCTCACCAAGCGCGCCGCGCTGACAAAGTTCCCTCCATGCCTGGCTAACACGCCCGTCGCAATTCAGAACCGCATGGGCAATGAGGGCGTCGCGATCTTCGGTGCCGATTTCGGGCGCGCGATGGAAACCAGAATTTTCCGTGCGCTTGTCATTGAGTGATTCAATGCGCCGCTCGTTGTCCTGCCAGCGCGCGAGCTTGCGTTTGAACGTCTTTCGCAAGGCGGCTTCATGCTTCGCCAGCGATGGCATCACTGCGAACAGGAAACGCACCAAGGCGCGTTGCGTGCGCTTCGCGGGTTTGCCTGCCTCAATGCTCGCTTCTAAAATCTCGAAGGCGCGCAACCACAGATAAGAAAGTTCCGCGTCCGTTGGCTCGTTCGATTGCTTGAACGTCGCCAGCACTTCACGCAATTCGCGGAACTCGACTTCATCACCGGGGCGCGGTTGCGACGGCAGCGGCGTTTTGCGTGCGGGGCGTTCGTCCAGATACAATTCAACCCGATTAAAATTCTCCACGCCGCCGTCGCGCTCAATGGTGCGCTTGACCAGTCCACGCAAGGCGCGGTCGGTGATGGCGTAACCGAATTCGCGCTGATAGTCGGCAAGGCCAATTTGCTCAAGCTCGCCCGACGTGCGGGACAAATCTGTTTGCAACGCGAGCACGCGTGCGAGTGCGCGCTGGAGCTTGGTGGCTTTGTCGAGTGAGGGTTGCGCGACTTCAGAGAGCGGCAAGGCGGGTTTCCATGCCTGCGGTGGCGCAGAGAGTAAATGGAGGGCGTCGCGGTAGCGGCGCACTTTGGCAATGGTTGCCAGTTCGTCGCGTATCCGCAGCGGCAAGGTTTCGAGCGACCAAGCCGCCGCCGCATTGCCGCTGACGATCACTTGCCCGGAAGCCACAACGTTCTTCAGCGTCGCCAACACAGTGCGCTTCGCTTTGCCGAGCGCGGTGGCGATCTGTGCGGCGGTGAATTGTTGGGAGGGCTGGCTCATGCCTTCGGATTGTTTTTTTCGCCAGGGAATGGCGCGGTGACAAACTCGCCTTCTTCGGTACCGACCTCCCAAGCTTCAAAGTAAAAGGAAAAACTGTAACGATATGCCATCACCCGGCAGTCCACCAACCAAGCCGGAGGCAACTCGTAATCACCCTGCTCGCTATAAACCGCAACCATATCGCTGGCGCATTCGTATGGCAGTTGATCCAGAATTGCCGAGGCACGCTTCTGTGCATTGGCGGAAGTTTCATCAAGCAAAAACAAACTCAAAAAACCAAACTGAATCTCGTAATAGCGAGGATGCTTTGGAGAGGGCCTGACTTTGTAACAGAGGCGATAGATGTTCATGTGTTAAATCCCAATTCAACTTTGTTGCGTCGGATAGCGTCCACC
>JANPGI010000405.1:0-13063 GCA_031423875.1 Verrucomicrobiota bacterium
GATGGATTTTCAGAAGGATAACAGGGTCGGGGAGGCCATTGGTCGTTATCGTGCAGCGCTGCAGATCTTCCCTGACAGTCCGTTGTTGATGAATAACCTTGCTTGGTTGTTGGCCTCGAGTTCTGACGCGACTTTGCGGAATGGTGAAGAATCGGTTCAGCTTGCTTCACGTGCAGCCGAACTTACCCAGAATAAAGAACCGATGATCATCGGCACGCTCGCCGCCGCATACGCTGAAGCCGGGCGTTTTGAGGAGGCTGTAGCGGCTGCACAACGAGCCATTGAACAGGCAAAAAAATCCAACCAAACCGACATAGCAACTCGGAATGGAGAGTTGATGGATATCTATCGTCAGAAAAAAGCTTACCACGAGGTCGCCCGATAGATGTGCGGCGAATATACGAGAAGCAAGCAGCAAGGCGCGACGTGTGGATAGTTTTCGGATTTGATCAGCAAAATACCCATTGATTTGGTACGAGGCGTCGCTTGAAGGAAGGCGAACGACATTCAACCACAGATGGACGTGGAAATGTGGGAAGCGGTCACTCCTCTTGAGGAGTCACGCCTGGTATGGGTGGAAGCGGTGGATATTTGCCCTGCTTAACTAAATCTTTAGTGCGGATTCGCTCAACCTCCATGATGACTGCTTGCTCAACCGCAGAGAGATTATTTTGCGTTGTGGGCTGTGCAGCACCACGAATCGGACGGCTTGGCAATGCAGGCAAAGCCTGAACTGGGGGGAGCGTAGAATCGGTAGATTTTTGATAGGTTGGAATTGATAAGTTTTGGGTTGCTGGTGTTGGAATGGGAGGAGACGAAGGTCTTGCGCCCGCTCCAACAAGAGGCATGGGGTTTCCAGAAGCTACGATCGCCGGGCCTGCGGCTGGTTTATCTGCATCTTTGATGTTCAAGGTAAGGGGTGAGCCTTGGTTGCTGAGGTTGACCGTGCCGGTTGCAGGATCAATGGACAGGACTTCGACGTCTCCTTCTCGTTGGCCTACATCCATGACGAGGGATAATTCTTTGGCTGCATCCGGGGGCTTGGGAGCGATTTTTATCTTTAACAAGGCTTGGGCACGTCCGAGGATGGTACTGATTCCTTGGAGCGAGACGTTGGGAGGAGGGGTGGTAACCGTCGCGACAGGGACAGCGGTTGCAACGGGTGGTTTGAGGGCAAAGGTATTGCGCCCGACGATGGCGGTGTAGGGATTTGCTTCTGTAAGGGCAGGCGCAGTTGCAACTGACAGCAGGATCGCGGACAAAATGACTACAGAAAGTCGAGGGTCGAAAGTCGAGCATCGAAAGCCAAGAATAATCGCACTTTTCATGTGTTTAGGTTATACCATCCAAAACTAAAACACCAACCTCAACAAAATGTTTCCGGGATTATTTGGGTTTCACGGAAGGCGGCATAAGCCCTCGCATAGGCGGAGATCTAAAGGTATTAAGCCCTACGGGAAAATCAGGAGATTCCAACCAATCGGCAAGAAAGTGTAATTCCACCCCAGTAAATCCGAATGTGGATGTTCTAGTGAGCATTAAACGGTCTGGTGAGGCAAGTTTGACGGCAGTGGTTGAATTTCCGGCTCGATGCATAACCGCTTGCAGCCAAGATAAGCCTGCTGATCCTACCGGGAGTTGCGCCCGGCTGAATGTTAGGCGCATGGTTTGACTGATGTAAATCCATGCCTCAATGCGAGGGCCGGTGACTTCCCAATCATAATAAATCAAATCTGAGCCGGCGGCGAGTTGGGCAATCAACTCAACAGGCATCGAACGGTTTGTGGACATGATGGGAATGAGTCCGCCAAAAACGAAGTCTTGTTGCCCCACTTTGACGGCACCCATCCGAGGAGACAAAAACGGCAGACCATCCATGACAAGCATGGTTTCGTTGGTTTTTCGAGAAATCTTTCCCGGAAAACCAACCATGGAATCGGACGCCATGAGTCCAGCCAGTTTATTGGACAATGAGTGAACCGTGTCCGCCGCGTTGCGATCCGGATAGGCGAGATAGGTTTGAAGCGGATACCCCGCAACTGCCCACGAGAACAATGAACTATTGCTCGTGCTTAAAACATCCAACCCAAAGAGTCGCAAAAAATTCAAAGGAGATTTGACTCCTCGGAAAGCAGTAAATGCGGTGAGCGGATCATGAACCAGATTGGTGGGGACATTCCACGGCTCAAGCTTAAATGGCGCTCCGGAGGGGAATGTGAATTGTGCGAGCGTGCGAACATTGCCAGCGTCACCAAGGATAGAAAATTCGCATTGGGGAAGTGTGCCGACCGCTATAGATCGCCAGGCGAGGGCGTATTTCAGCCAGCGAAAATCAACATTTCCATGTAACCAGTCACTTTTTGCCGACTGTCCACAGGGCGAACCGCTGGCATTGAGGCGTTGGCGGATGGACGCGGCTAGGCTGGCGGCTGATTGCTGATCCGTCAGCGGCGGAGTTTGGTGCGACGGATGGCTGAGGGTCGCACTGGAAAGGATTGTCCAACCGTTGGTAAAAGTCAGAGTGAGATGATGGTCTTTGGTTGATAGTTGGTAGTCGGCGGCTGGAGCTTTTGTTTCTGACGCTTCTCCAAAAATGGATTTCAGGATGATCGGCAGGTTGGTTTGCCAGACGGCGGCGCGATCGGGCGGAAGTTTGATGGCCAAAACGCTTTCGGCAGGCTGGTTCGTTCCGGCCACAATCTCGATATAGGTCTCTTCCTGCACCAGATCATCCAGCAATGACCGGAGCAATGCAGTGGGCGCGTTGGAAAGGGGTGTGGCGGTGGTCAGCAGTCGCCAAGGTGCAGTGGAAAGCTTATCCAAAGTCTGCGATTCCAAACGCTGGCTTTCCGGCATGTTCCAGATGGAAACAAAATTCGTGGCGTTGGGTTCGGCGGCAAGTCGTTTTTTGCCGAGCCAATGCAGCCGGAAGGAGGGAGAGAGCGAGGAGGGCGTTGATCCTTGTGGGTTGAGGGTTGAGGGATTGGGATGGGATTTGCCGCATCCATTGACGAGCAGAATCGTTGCGATGAGAAAGCCGTGGATGAACAGTCGGATGGCTGGCGCGCTTGCGCTGGAGGACAATCCCCAACGGATAGAGAGTAAACGCTTACTTAGATACGTCATGTGATGGTTGTTTTGCCAAAAATCAAGTTGTGGGGCAATGCGTTTGTAAGATTAGGTGTGACTGGGTGTACATCTGGTAGTCTCCCCCGATCTTCACTATGCCTTGGAATCGGAACGCTGCGTTTACGCGGCAGAGGCATGTTTTGTCACGTCGCTGCCGCCTGAAGGCGGCGTTCCGGGGGACTTCCAGATGCACACTGTGACTGGGGGTGTGATTACTATCAGATGAGGATGAGTGAGTTTTTCTCATCTTCGTCCATCCGCGTCATCTCCGGTTTGTATTTTAGCGTTCAGCTTAAAACTTTGTCCACTGCTCCAGCTCTTTCACGCGCTGATTCACCTGAGCGCGCGTGGCTTTTGTGGTGCGGTTCACGCCGAACCCTTCGCAGCAGAAGGATGCCACCACGCTGCCGTGGATCATTGCGCGACGGATGTTCGCATCAATCGAACCCTTCGCACTCGCGAGATAACCCATCATGCCGCCGACGAAGGAATCGCCCGCGCCAGTGGGATCCACCACCGATTGCAACGGATACGCCGGGCAGATGAAGAAACCTTTCGGGCTGGAGAGGATCGAGCCGTGCGAACCCTTTTTGATGATGACGTATTTCGGCCCCATCTTGTGGATCTTCTTCAGCGCGGTGAAAACATTGTCTTCACCGGTCAACTGATGCGCTTCGCTGTCGTTCAACACAAAGCCATCCACGCGCTTGATCAACTTGATGAGATCAGCCAGCGCGATGTTGAGCCACAAGTCCATCGTGTCCGCCACGACGAACTTCGGACGCTTCATCTGATTCAACACATGCTCTTGAAGTGCAGGCGCGATGTTGGCGAGCAATACGAACGGCGATGATTGATACGCCTTCGGCAATTCCGGCGAGAACGTCTCAAACACGCCCAGCTCGGTGGCAAGCGTACGACGATTGTTCATGTTCACCTCGTATTCGCCCGACCAGTGGAACGTCTTGCCCGGCTTGATCTGCAAACCCGCGAGGTCAATGCCGTGCTTCTTGTAAAGCTGCACATACTTCTTGGGAAAATCTTCGCCCACGACGCCGACCATCTTCACCGGGCCAAAGAAACTTGCCGCCACCGCCGCGTGACTCGCCGAGCCGCCGAGCAGCTTGGGGTTTTCCTGCGTGGGAGTTTTGATGGAATCCAAAGCCGTCGAACCGACAATCAATACGCTCATAATTCAGTTGGTGATCAGGTTGTAAATCGCGCCGAACAGTAGGCAAACAGACACGCACAGGCAAGCATCCGGTGCGTGGCGAAACTAATTTCTGCACACGGCAGCCTCTGCGCTCCGTTGAGAATTCAGCGAAAGCCATCGCACCGCCTTGCCCAGTCCCACACCGAAGATTGCGTGCGCCGCAATCGTCACAATGACGAATTGCGCCGTGACCGGTATCCCGAACACAGCCGGATACGGCGTGAACAACATCCCAAGCTCCAGCCCGGATGCGAACATCACCGCCCACAGCCAATGCCGACGGCGCGCATCGCCGATGAGTGCCAGATACATCACGCCAAAGGTCGCACCATTGCTGAAGTGATAAACCCAACCGATGATCTGCGCCGTGAGTGAGTATTCAGTTTGCTCGATGGGTTGACCCAGCACCATCGCGCCGAAGCGGGGGAAGACTTTGAACAACTTCATCGGCGGCACAACGGAATCAATCCCCCACTCTCTGGCAAAAACGAACGGTAAACGAAAGACATCGTAGGCCACCGCAGCAAGCAGTCCGGCCAACATCCCGATCCACACCGCGCGCCAGACATGTCCACTGCCACGAAACCGATCCAACACAGCGAGCGCGCACAACGCGATGAACGCTGGCAGGAAGATGAACGGCGTGAAGAAACTCATCGGGCAGAGCTTGTAAAAATCCGCCAGCAGACAGGCGATTGAGGAAGCCGCGAGCAGGAACACAATCAAACGGCTGCGGCCAGTCCATACCTTGTCGGCATTTGGGAGGGCTATTGGATCAGTCATATCGGTGAAGCGATTGTGGTCAAGGCGGTGGATTATTCAAAACGAAAACTGGCTGTTCGGCTCAGTTATCACTCAATTCCCGTTGCGCCTGTCGGTTCGTCTCTTTAGTCTCAACCAACATTTCTCATGAAGCGCGCCACGCCCGGAACAAAAAGCAAGAAGGCCACCCCGGCCCGCAAGCTCGCTTCTCCGCGCAGTCGCATCCGCGCTAAAACAAAAACAGCCAAGGCAAAAAAAGTCTCCACGCCAAAAACTAAATCTCGTTCCACCGCCAAGCGCAAGAAGACCGCCGCCTCAGCCAAGCGATTGGCGAAGAAGCCAACCCCCGGAGTGCGCCCGTCATCAGGCGCAGCAACGCGGCAAGCCAAGGTCGCCCGGAAAGTTCGTGCCGCCCGCAAACTGAAAGCCCCTGCGCCCAAGAACCAGCGCAGTCCGCTCAAAACCGCTGCCGTCAAGAAGCCGCGCGCCAAACTCAAAACTGCTCGAAAGCCAAAGGCCGCGATGCGTGTCGCTGCAACAAAAGCGCCGCGAAAAACTTCCGCCCGCAAACCCACGCGCGTTTCCAAACCCGCGCTCCCTGCTTTCCTGCTCGAAGGCGACGAACCCAGCTTTCTCACCGAAGCGGGCGCGGCAGAAAAATTCGCCCTCGGCCCTTCTGCCCCGCCCGATCACTTTGATGAGGGCAATGCTCGATTGCCTGCGTCCTACGGCACTGGAAAATTATTCCTCACCGCGCGCGATCCTCACTGGCTCTACGCGCATTGGGATTTCACTCACGAGGAACAGTTCCGCCATAACGCCCGCTCTGTGGATCGTCATCTGATCTTGCGGCTTCACGATGAATCGAAGCCCGATAAATACGCCGCCGAAATCCACGTTCACCCGGAATCCAAACATTGGTTCGTCCATGTGGATGCGGCGGGGATTTATTACTCCACCGAACTTGGTTACTACCAGTCGGGGCGCAAATGGAAATCTCTCGCCACCTCCGAGCCGATGCGCACGCCGCCGGACAACATCTCCGCCGACTCGACGGTCGAGTTTGCCACCATCCCGCTGGAGCTTTCATTCGAGACGATGCTGGCGTTGCTCAAGGAATATTCTGGCGATGACGCAGGACAAAACATTCCGCTCGCTCGCGCGATTGAAATGATCCGCCCGATTATTTGCGAAGACTTCCCGGATGCGATGCACGTTGCAGACTGGACATCAGAGCAGGAACGGGCGATGGCTGAAATCCTTTCCGCAGACCGCGCCGGGATTGCACTGCCCAGTTCGCAAGATTCAGCCAGAGATGAAACCTTGCCAAGCCATGATTCATCATTCATCGAATCGCCTTCGTCCTACGTCACTTCGTTCTTCGGTGGCGCAGAGGGACAAGATTTCTGGCTCAACGTGAACGCCGAACTCATCATGTACGACGCGACCAAGCCCGACGCCACAGTTAACTTTGCGCTCCCGGACGGCCAATCTCAATTCTCTAAAAGCGCATGAATCAAGATTCAGATCAGTTACGACTCTTGAGTATCTTCCATTACATAATCGGAGGTCTGATAGCTTTGGCTTCCTGCATTCCGATCATTCACTTGATCTTTGGTTTCCTCATGCTGTCCAAACCTGATGTGTTTAGCCAAGGCCCGCCACCTCGGATATTGGGCTGGTTTTTCGTTCTTTTCGCCTCAGTATTCATTCTCGTCGGTTGGATTCTTGCCGGACTTGTATTGTGGTCAGGACGTTGTCTCAGCCGCAGGCTTAACTACAACTACTGCTTTGTCATGGCCTGCGTTGTTTGCGTGTTTATGCCATTTGGCACAGTGCTAGGAATCCTAACTATCATCGTTCTAATGCGCCCCACCGTTAAAGGTCTATTCTTGGATACCGCTGCGGTGCGTTAACCTGCTTTTTATTTCATGCCCGGTTACCTCGCCATCATCCTCCACGCGCATCTGCCGTTCGTGCGGCATCCCGAACACGAAAAGTTTCTGGAAGAAAGCTGGTTGTTCGAGGCCATCACCGAAACCTACCTGCCGTTGTTGCAGATGATGAATGGCTGGCAGCGCGACAACATGGATGTGCGCATCACCATGACGTTGTCACCGACGCTCTGCGCGATGCTACGCGATCCGTTGCTGCAATCTCGTTACGCGCGTCACCTCGACGAACTCATCACTCTCGCGGACAAAGAAATCAGCCGCACGCATTGGGAGCCGGAGTTTCAAGAGCTGGCCAAGATGTATCACGCGCGCCTGACTGCTGCGCGGAATCTTTACCAACAACTCGGCGGTGACCTCATCGGCAAGTTTCGTCGCCTGCAAGATTTCGGGAAACTGGAGATCATCACCACTGGAGCTACTCATGGTCTGCTGCCGTTGATGGCGAATCATCCGCCGTCCGTACGCGCACAGATTCTCATCGCCCGCGATCACTACCGCGATTGCTTCGGTTGCGATCCGCGCGGCATCTGGTTGCCTGAGTGCGCCTACTTCGACGGCGTGGAAGCTTACTTGCAAGAGGCCAACATCCGTTGGTTCATCGTGGACTCACATGGCTTACTTCACGCCAATCCGCGTCCTCGTTACGGCGTGTTCGCGCCCGTGTTCACGCCCAATGGCATCGCGGTGTTCGGTCGCGACATGGAATCCTCACGCCAAGTCTGGAGTCGCACCGAAGGTTATCCCGGCGACGCACGCTATCGTGATTTCTATCGCGACATCGGATTCGACCTCGATTTTGATTACGTGAAACCGCACCTGCCGTCGCCGGAAAATCGCGGCTTCACCGGTATCAAGTATCATCGCATCACCGGCGGCTCTGCGCCCAAGCAACCGTATCAACTCGCTGCCGCGCGCGAAGCTGTGGATGCTCATGCCGGGCACTTTCTCAAATCACGCATCGAACAGCTCACAGAACTCAGCACCGTCCTCGACCGTCCGCCCCTCGTCATCTCGCCCTACGACGCGGAGTTGTTTGGTCATTGGTGGTATGAAGGCCCGGAGTTTCTCGACCTGTTCGTGCGCAAAGCTTACTTCGATCAAAAAACCTTTGAGCTGATCACGCCGGAACAATATCTTCGCCGCCATCCCACGAATCAGATCGCCACACCTGCTGCGTCGAGTTGGGGTGAGGAAGGTTACTACCGCGTCTGGCTGAACGAAAAAAACGAGTGGATTTATCGCCACCTGCAAGTCGCGCAGGAACGCATGACCGAGTTGGCGCGGAAATTCACCAAGCCCACCGCGCTTCAGGAACGTGCCCTCAAACAAGCCGCTCGCGAACTGCTGCTCGCGCAATCGAGCGATTGGCCATTCATCCTTCGCACAAACACCAGCCCCGACTACGCCAAGAAACGCGTCAAAACTCACCTGCTCCGTTTCAACGGAATCTACACGCAGCTCACAACGAAGAAGCTCGACGACAAGTGGCTCACAGAAATCGAAACACGCGACAATCTCTTTCCAGAAATCAATGTGAGCTATTGGGCTTAACTGGCCTTGCCAACATTGTCAGCCGTGAGCCTCTTCACCACCTGCGCCGCCGCTGCGAAGCCAAACGCGCCTGTCACGAAACACGCCGTGCCGTAGCCAGTGCGGCAATCCAAGCGTAACCGTTCGCCCGGCGGCTTCACATCACACACAGTTCCATCACTTGCGGGATACACTTGCGGTTCTGGCGAGAACACGCAATCCACGCCGAACGGTTGTTGCGGATCGCGCGGGAAATTGTGTTCAGCGCGCAGCAGCTTCCGCAAGTTCACTAGCAACCCGCAATGCGTCGCCTGTGCCAGATCAGCCACGCGCAACGCCGTTGGATCACGCCGCCCGCCCGCACCGCCAGTGGTTACGATGGGAATGTTTTTCGCGCGACATAGCGCGATGAGCAACGCCTTCATCTCCCGTGCATCAATCGCATCCAGCACCGCATCATAACCGGGCGCGAGCAATTGCTCCGCAGTGTTCGCCGTGAAAAAGATTTGTTCCGCGCGCACATCGCAATCGGGATTGATGAGCCGCACGCGTTCCGCCATCGCCTCCACTTTGGGTTTTCCGAACGAGCCGGTCGCGGCGTGAATCTGGCGGTTCACATTGCTGATACAGACATCGTCCATGTCCACGAGTGTCAGTTTCCCGACGCCAGACCGCGCCAACGCCTCCACCGCCCACGAGCCGACACCGCCGATGCCCACGACACAAACGTGTGCGCGACGCAGCCGCTCCTGACCGTCTGCGCCGTACAACCTGAGTATCCCGCCGAATCTTGCTTCGTGATTTGTCATCCGCAGGTTGGTGATACCAGCGCGCGGGAATTTCTCAAGCCAAGACGTTTGGCGATGTAGCGGCAGGCATCCTTGGCTGCCGTAGAGCCGGGTTTCCAGCCCGGCGGAATAAGCGTGGGTGTAAAAGGGGTGTTCAGAAGTTTCGACGCCATAAAAAACCAACGGTTCTTTCCGGACGGCAAAGATGCACGCCCCCCACGTCAGGCAGGGATGCCCGACGCTACACCCGCATGACACGAAGATGTTTCCAAGTTTTGCGCCTTTGCACCTTTGCGCCTTTGCGTTAAATCTCTTCCGCATCACTTCGGTAATGAGCGTTCAATTATGAAAAAATACAACGTCGGCATCATCGGTTACGGCTGGGTCGCCACCGCACACATTCCCGCCATCAACGCCTCGCCGCTCGCGCAGGTCACGGCCATTTATTCCTCGCGCCCGCTGGATTCCGCCGAACTCAGCGCCAAACACGGCAGCCCCATCACCGCTTACGACGACCTCGACAAGATGCTCGCCGACCCCGACATCCACGTCGTCTCGATCTGCAGCTACCCGTATCAACACAAGGCGCAACTCCTCAAAGCCGCCCGCGCCGGGAAACACATCATCATCGAGAAACCGCTTTGCTTGAATCTCAAAGACCTCCGCGAGATGGAAGCCGCCATCAAGAAGGCCAAGGTCAAAACCTGCGTCTGCTTCGAGTGCCGTTACTCCAGTCAGTTCCTCGCCACTAAAGCCGCGATTGATCAAGGCCTGCTCGGCACGTTGCACTACGGCGAAGTGGATTACTATCACGGCATCGGCCCGTGGTATGGACAATTCCGCTGGAACACCCGCAAGGACGCAGGCGGCAGCGCCCTGCTCACCGCCGGTTGCCACGCCCTCGACGCCCTGCTCCTCTGCATGGGCAACGACGTCGCCGAAGTCACCAGCTACGACACCAAATCGAAGAGCAAAATCTTTGCGCCCTACGAATACAACACCAGCAGCGTGACGCTCCTGAAGTTCAAGAACGGCAGCATCGGCAAATGCGCTGCCATCGTCGATTGTCTCCAGCCGTATTATTTCCACACGCATCTCGTCGGCAGCGAAGGCAGCCTGCTCGACAACAAATTCCACTCGCAAAAGCTCAAGACGAACAAGAACAAGTGGAGCGAACTCTCAATGAAGACGCTCGATTCCGGCGACGTGTCGGACCACCCCTACACCACGCAATTCGAAGCCTTCTTCACCGCGCTGGCCGCCGGCAAAGAAATGCCCCTCACCAGCTTCGCCGAAGCCACCCGCACGCACGAGGTCATGTTTGCTGCGGACAAGTCAGCGGCGACGGGGAAGATGGTGAAGTTATGACCAGAACAGGTAAATAGCGTGACGCCACGACGAACAAGAACAGCCAAGTTGCTGGTAACGGCAGCTATCGCGTTGTTCTTAGCAACGTGGTTGATTGTGCTTCTGACTCAGAGCAAGTCAGAAAAATACGTTTCCGACGTGTTCATCTTGATGCAACCGTTCACGAACTCAGTTTTACAGTCGAGCTTTGAAAGGGATTTGAGACGCGCTTTGCCCGGAATCTCCAAGCTGTACTTTCAAAAATCTAGCTTTGTTATGCGACGGGGTGATGGTCAATCGACTACGAATACCCAGGTCGTTATCCAAATTGATGCGAACGGCGTTAGCGCTGATGCAGCAATTGAAAACGCAAACAAGATTGCGCCTCTCGTCTGTGCAGAAATGAAACTGCTATTCCCCGACGCCACGATCAACGTAATCAACCAGGCGGTTGGCATTCGCGAACCAGCGACACACGGCAACTGGCTAAACATTCGACTTGGCCAGCGTAGCGACTTTGAACTGACTCCAGTCTCAGACACGATCTCGTTTGCAAGTTCTGAAATCCTGCTCGCTCTCAGTAGCGAGTGGCAACAGCATTACGTTTTTGGGATGCAGTGTCCGCCTGCGCTTATAGGGGTTGGAAATTTGAAGGGGCAATTCCTTACTGCACATTTATATGGTAGAGAACATGTGAACTTTGAGGCCGTGGTTGCGGCAAGAGCCGAGGTGGTAAAGAATTTCAAACAGTCCACGACGGATTCACTACAGGAAGACAGTTTTGCCACCGAAAGCGGATTGCATGTGGTTCGTCTTTCCTACAATCGGAACAGCAATTCACGAGGCGGGGTATTAAGATCCAAGACTTGTGAATACTTCACAACGAATGCCGCTGGGCGATTTATCAGGATTGAACACATAGCTGTTCCCGCAGGCCATACCAACGAAGTGCATCAGACGATTCTTCGGACGTTAAAACTAAAATGAGTAAAAGTGGTGCGCATGGAAAACCCGCCAACCGCCTCGAATTCGAGCGCAACCTCTGGTCACGCGAATTCACGCTCGTCGCAGGCGTGGATGAAGCGGGGCGCGGGCCGTTGGCCGGGCCGGTCGTGGCAGCGGCGGTCATTCTGCCAGCGACTTGGGCAAATGGCGGCTTTGACGCGCGCTTGGTTGACCTGAACGACTCCAAGCAACTCACCGAGGCGCAGCGCGAAAACTTTTTCCAGATCATCACCACGCATCCCGACCTCCGTTACGCCATCGCCATCGCGGACGCGGCGACGATTGATCGCATCAACATCCTCCAAGCCACGCATCGCGCCATGAACGAGGCGCTCGCCCAATTGCAGCCGCAGCCGCAGCACGTCCTCGTGGATGGTCGTCCGGTGAAAACCATGACACTGCCGCAAACCGCGCTGGTGAAAGGTGATTCCCGCAGTTATTCCATCGCCGCCGCCAGCGTGCTCGCCAAAGTCACCCGCGACCGCATGATGCTGGAGTTTGATGCGAAATTTCCCGGCTATGGCTTCGCCATCCACAAAGGCTACGGCACGCCACAACATCTCGCCGCCATCGAAAAGCTCGGGCCGTGTCCGATCCACCGCATGAGCTTCGCACCGATGAAATTGAAGGTGGGAAAACTGTTGTAACTCGGTATTGGTGAATTGAAATCGCAAGAGTTTCAACGCCCGCCCTCTCCCCCGGGGAGAGGGTGAGTTGTTTCCGCGTTTGGAATTATCCCAAGCGACTGGATTTACCGAGCAATCTTTCTGCGAACGAAACACTGCTGTCGGATTCCCTCTCCTGGGGGAGAGGGCAAGGGTGAGGGCGGGCGTCTTCTAACTTTATTTTCCCGCTTAATCCCGACAAGCGTGACCTGAAAACTATTCCTCGTCGAACTTACGCAGGAGAAGTGCTTCGATCTCGGCAACGGCGGCGTGAGCATCCTTGCCGTCGGCGTGAACGGTGAGTTTACAGCCGGGGCCAGCGGCCAACATCATCAAGCCCATGATGCTTTTGCCATTCACTTTCTCGCCGTCTTTCTCGACGAAGATGTCGCAGGTGAAACGGTTCGCAGTCTTGACGAACAGGGCAGCGGGCCGGGCGTGGATGCCCAGCTTGTTCACGACGGTGAGTTCCTTGATCAAGGTTCCGTCCGCATCAGAAAGCTTCTTTGCGCTCATCAAAATCGCCTGATTGTTACAGAACATTCATGACATGCGCTATGCAATTATTTTTGCTGGGGCGAATTGGCCGCGATCTGCGCGAGCAATCGCTCATTCAACTCCTGCGCAGGGTTGTAGCCTGTGATCGTCAGTTTGGTGTGCATGGCGGCG
>JANPGI010000406.1:0-12524 GCA_031423875.1 Verrucomicrobiota bacterium
GTTCGACGCCTCGGGTGACGGCCGGGCGGTCGTCGCGATCGGCGATCCGGACTGGGCCGCGAATGTGCTCACCTACGTACCGGGTACCGGTTCCCGCCTAGCCGACCTGCGCAAAGGTGTGCTGATGCCGGCCGCCGACCAACTCGCCGCCCACGCCGGCACGGCAACCTCGGTCATCACCTGGCTCGGCTACGACGCACCGGACAATCCGGTGGCCGCCTCGTCCGGCCGGTACGCCGCCGACAGCGAAACCGCGCTGGTCCGGTTCGAGAACGGGCTGCGGGCGACCCACGACGGACCGCCGGCACACCAGACCGTGCTCGGGCACAGCTACGGATCGACGGTCGTCGGGTACGCCGCCCGCGATGGTGGACTGGCCGCCGATGACCTGATCTTCGTCGGCAGCCCCGGCGTCGGTGCGGCACACGCCACCGAACTGGGCCTACCCATTGGCCACGTGTGGTCGAGCACCGCGGCGTACGACCCGATCCGGCTCACCATCGCCGGCCGGACACTTGCCGATGCCCTGCTGCCGCCCAGTGTCGACGATCTCTGGTTCGGCGCCGACCCGAGCGGCCCGAGCTTCGGCGCCAACGTCTTCGCCAGCCCACCCGGCAGCCCGTTCCACCCGGTACGCACCCACGACAGCTACCTGACCGACGACCGGACGCTGGAAGCGATCACCCACATAGCGACGTCCCCGTGATCATGAACGATTCCGGGCGCCACAACACCCCGAATCGTTCATGATCATGGATCGGGCGGGGGCGGAGCGGGGGGATAAGAACCAATGCCATTCCAACGACGCCAACCAGCACGACCGGAACAATGGGCGGATTTTTAAGATCAGTTATGGTGAGACGAAGTTTGAGAGGGAGAATCTCCAGAAAAAACCGGACATAGATTTAATTCGACTTGCGGTTGAACAGAATAATTGGCGTGGCCGACATGCTCGGCGCCTTTTACAGGAACGCACGGTTGCTGGCACGCTCAGTCAAAAGGTGACTTCAAATTATGGATTGGTAACGGACTCATTTAAGAAACTCCGCTGGCTTTGGGCAATTCGAGTGACTGACGGATTCGAGAAAGGTAGCGATGGAATATTTCAAATGGGATTCCACGATTCTGACGAGTTTGTCAGAGCTTGGTCCGTCCAGTTTGCGATTGATGTGAAAGCAGAGTCCCCAGCAAATACTTTTATCCACAAGTTTGTTCCCAGCGAACTGGCCCGCCTCGCTCGCGAAGACAAATCCCCCGTCGTTCGCCTTTATCTCGCTTCCGCGATGCAGCGTTTACCAATTGAAGATCGCTGGGAAGTTGTCGAAGCCTTGTCACAACGTGCGGAGGATGCGACCGATCACAATCTCCCGCTCATGGTCTGGTATGCCGCCGAGCCGTTGCCAACCAAAGATGTCGAACGTGCCCTCAAACTCGCCGAGGCCGCCAAGCTGCCGAACATCTTGAACTTCATGACCCGACGCACGGCGGCGTTGAACACGCCCGAATCGTTTGCTGCCATCACGAAGTCGTTGCTTCGTGTCACGGATGACAAACGGCGGCTGGATATTTTGAATGGTCTGAGCGCCGCTTTGAAAGGCCAGCGCCGCGCCACCATGCCCGGCAACTGGCCTGCTGTTGAAACCGCTTTCGCCACCAGCACCAATCCCGAAATCCGTGCGCTGATGCAATCGTTGTCTCTCACCTTCGGCAGTTCCACCGCGTTGACTTCGATACGAAAGACGTTGCTGGACAAATCCGCTAACGTCACCGCGCGCAAGATGGCATTCGATTCCTTGATGGCCATCAAGGATGCCGAGTTACCTCCGCTGCTTCGTCAACTCCTCAGCGATCCCGATTTGCGCGGCTCGGCGTTGCGCGGTCTCGGCGATTATGACGACGCCCAAACACCCGATGCCATCCTGCCAATTTACGCCGCGTTGTCCGAAGCACACAAACGCGACGCGCGAAATGCGTTGGCCTCGCGTCCTGCTTTCGCGCAACGCTTGCTCACAGCAGTCGAGGGAAAACAAATTCCTAAGACGGACCTGACCGCCGATCTCATCCAACAACTACGCAATCTCAAAAATCCCGAAGTGGATGCGTTGCTGCAAAAAGTCTGGGGCACAATGCGCGACAGCAGCGCGGACAAGAAAGCCGAGATCAATCGGTTCAAAGAGATTTACCGCGCAGGCGGGGCGTTCCCCGGTGATGCGTCGCGCGGGCGGGCGGTGTTTGCCAAGAACTGTCAGCAATGCCATACGTTGTTCGGCACTGGCGGTCGTGTCGGCCCGGACCTCACCGGCTCGAATCGCGGCGATCTGGACTACATTCTTGAAAACATGGTGGACCCCAATGCTGTCATCCCGAACGATTATCTCGGCTGGAACATCGATACCAAGGACGACCGCTCCATCACCGGTGTTCTGAAAGAACAAACCGAGCACGCAGTAACTGTCGTCACCGCCAACGAAACGCTCACGATTCCCCGCAACGAAATCAATACGATGCTCCAGAGCAAGCTCTCCATGATGCCCGAAGGTTTGCTCACGCCATTGAGCGAGCAGGAAGTGCGCGACTTGATTGTTTACCTGCGCCAACCAACTCAAGTGCCAATGATCGCCACGCCGGAAACGGTCATGCTGTTCTTCAACGGAAAAGATTTGTCGAACTGGAATGGCAACATGGAAGTCTGGCGGGTGGAAAACGGCGAGATCGTCGGCGCATCCAAAACGGGCCTCAAGCACAACGAGTTTCTGAAGAGCGAATTCGTCCTCGAAAACTTCCGGCTCGTCTTCCAGATGAAGCTCACGCCTAACAACGCCAACAGCGGCGTGCAGTTCCGCAGTGAACCGTTTGAATCGTACGAGATGAAGGGTTGTCAGGCAGACGCGGGCGCGGGTTGGTGGGGCAAACTCTACGAGGAGAATGGTCGCGCACTGCTCTCCGACAAACCGTGCGATGCGTTCGTGAAGACGAACGATTGGAACACGTACGAAATCCTCGCTGTGGGCAGCAAGATTCGCACGGCCATCAACGGCCAACTCTGCACAGACCTCGACGACCCCAAAGTGGCGCAACGCGGCATCACTGGATTGCAGGTTCATTCTGGAGGCCCGACGGAAGTGCGGTTCAAGAATTTTGAGTTGGAGTTGAATCCGAAGTTTGAATTGAACACGGTGAAATGAATCGGCAGTCTTTCATCGTGTGTTCCTGCACGAGAATGCAAAGCGTTTTTGTTTCAGCTTGAAGCCGACACTCTTGCCAGATAGTTTTGGCGTGCTGTCGTTCTTCGCAGCGAAAGCAGAGTTAGTCGGAAATAATCGCGGAAGCTATTGCGATAAGGGTTTTCTAACACTTTAGCCAGTGTAGCTCAGTGGTAGAGCAACGGTTTTGTAAACCGTCGGTCGTCGGTTCAATCCCGACCACTGGCTCCAAACTTTGTTAGCAGATACGCTAAACAAGGAATACGAGTCAATACTAAACAAGACAACATGAAAGAGAATCCTGATGGCGAATATAGCTCGCGCGATATTGAATGGAATCTCAAGGATTGGCTCGCGAGCATCAGAAAAAAAGTTGTGGAGGCTGACGTGCTCGATGAGGGTGAATTAAATTTTTTGTTCGACACTGCTGATGTTGGCGTCAGCACGACGATGAAACCTGCAAAGCAAAAGGAAGCTAGGTTGATGCTCGATCCGGCGGGGGAAAAAATCCGACTCAACTAACCCACGCATGAGCAAACCAGACTCCACAGAATTCTGGCGAGACATCGCGGTGCAAGCAATGCGTGAGGCTGTGGATCAACAGGCCGAAGCTAACGCGCTGCTTTTACTGATCGCCGAGATTATGCAACGGTTGCCTGATTACGAGAGAGGCATCATTGTGGCGAGCATGGAGGATCGGATCGCGGCGGCTCGTGAGAAGGTGGCGATTGACCTGACTGAGAAATTTCGCCAAGCAACCGGACGCGATCCGCGTCCAGACCAGATTTAACTTCGATCATTGCGGCCATCATCGGCGGCAACTCCTTTCCCTGTCCGAGGAGCAAATCCGAGAGTGTAAATTTTTCGTCCGACTTCATGCCCTCACTTTAGCAGGTTGCGCTCCAATCTTCTTTCGCTAAAGTCCTCCTCGGTAAATGCCGATGGAAGCCTCTGTGCCACCGACTCCTTTAGCCGATGCACTCAACACCTGGGCAGCTCTTCAGGGCATCGGTAAAAAACCGTCCACTCGTGAGTATCATCAAGAAATCGTCGGCATTGTGTTGAGCCGTTGGCCGGGGCCACGTGACGACGTGGCCACTGTGACCGAGCGCACGCTCATAGATTTCGTGTTGGATATTTCCGAACACTACTCTGCGAAGGTGAAGGGATTCGCGCCGGTGGAAATCAAAACGCCGGAAACGAGTGGATCGTTCCCGGCGTTCCATGAGTTTGCTTGGAACTAGATCATTGTTTTGGCGGGATGAAGAGTTCTTGAACTTCCACGTCAATGATCGCGCTCGTCGCCGGTTCGATGACGTGGTGGATGTTGTTTTTTAATCCGCCGTTTTCCTTCAACGCGGCGAGCACCGCCATGAGGACGGGATCGCTGGTTTGAACATTGAGGGTGAGACTAACGGATTTCCAACTCTTCGGTATCTTGGCTGGCATGATTGTGCCTTTCAACAAATGAGCCTGAACCGGACGGTGCAATCACACCTACGCGTTGATAAGACGCGACTCCAGCTCAGGCTCGTATCGTTTGTATGGGAGTCTCCGTTGGCCGTGGGTTATCAGTCCGCAGCTTGAAGACATCGGCGGTGATTGCCGCCGATGGGGGGAAAATAAACAAACGGGCTGAAATGGTCAACTGCGACGCGCTAGGATTCGACTACAGGCACTTTGATTGCACTGCCCGCTGTCGTCACCCTCGGAGAATCAATCAACTGAACAGGAAGCCAGCTTTGGAGCGGCGCACCTTCGTGCGCTTGAACATGCCGCACTTCTTTTTCCCGGCGAACTTGCCGCTCTTGCTGGACCGACAGACGAAGAATTTAGATTTCCAAGTTTTCATGTGGAGTAGCGGATCAGGAAGCCCGGCCAGATCAGGCATTGAATCAAACTTCGTTTCACCTGGGGACCTTGTCCCATGGCGTTGTTGCCTGCGGACATCAGCTTCACAAAAAACACTGCGCTGACGGCGAGATAAACACCGACGATGATGAGCAGAGTTTTTTTCATGGTGCGTGCAGCGGTGTCAGCGCGGCCATTCTGGTACGCGCTTCGAGGATGTATTGATCGTGAGATTTTTTTGCGGGAGCGCAGAGGGCGAGGATTTCTTCAGCGGTCAGCTCCGGGCGCGTCCACACGGCGGCGAGTTTGGGGATGAGTTCGAGCGCGGTGGGACCGAGGACGATGATGAGTTGTGCGATGGTGGCAGCGTTCATTTTCATGGCGGTGACGTGGTGAACCTGGCGAGGAATTGCAGCAACGGCAGTTGAGCAGCTCGCAGGGTTTCGAGGGAAAGCGTCAGGCCGCTGCCGTCGTGGGTTTCGAGCGTGTGTTTCAACGCTACCTCAGCGACAAACTCAGCGGCCTGATAATTCGTGTAGAGCGTTCGCACGTTCGCTTGATCGTGTTCGCTGATCTGTCCCAGGACAACGAGCGTGGCGAAGCTTTGCATGGCTGCGTCCACGGTGGCCACGGTGGACGTGAGCGTCTTAGCGTAGCGATCTACTGGCGACGTGGTGACGCAGCCGGAAATTAAAATCAGCATCGCCAGGAGGAAGCCGGAAACGATGCTGATAAAACCAAACAAGGAAGCTTGGCAGGATGTGTGGGGAGTGTGCGACGCGGTGACGCTTCGCGGGGAGAGTGTGTTCATGGCTTGATGACGTGTTCAGTGTCGCCGTTGATCGGTGGTTTGCCAGCGACGATGCGACGCATTCCGTTTTGAATGAAGACGAGGACCAGCCCTGTCCAGTTCGCGAGGACCGCAACGACGATCAGAAACTTTTCTTGTGAGCTGAGGATTTCCCACTTCACGCCGATCAGCGCTGCCACGGTGGTAGTGGCGAAGGCGTTGAAGGAAAACAGAACGAAGTAGATGACCACTCCGATCCAATAAAGTTTTGCCTGGTGTTTTTGATCCAGTGGATTCACGCGAGTTTCTTCTTGATGGAGTTCAAACCAGGGAAGCCGAGCCAGCCCCACACGCCGACGGCCGCAAGTGCCCACGCCCAAAACGGGATCCCGAGCAACACGGAGCTGAGGACATCACCCACAACTTTGAAGATGCTGCTGATCAAGCCGGTGACGTTTTTCTTTCCGTCCTGCCAACCTTCGACAAACGCCGCGTCAATCTCTTGTTCCTGGGCGCGAACGCCGATGGTGTTTTGCGTTTCGTAGTTGCGCGCGATCTTGGCGGCTTGTTCGGAGTCGTAGCGGCCGCGATCAATCGCGTCCTGATTCATGCGACGCAACTCCGCGTCTGCCGCTTCTGCGCGTCGTGCGTTTTCTTCGTCACCGTATAACCAAGCGAGGAAGCTCATCGTGCTAGATCAAGTTGGAGTTGTGCCCAGGCGTCGCGGATGTATTGAGCTTGGGTTGCGTCGCAGCCTGCCCCGGCTTCAAAGCCGGATGACGTGAACGCGGAGTAGTAATCAGGCGAGAAGCCTTCGTAGTTTCGTGCGCCGATGTAAATGTTTTGAGCGGGTAGTCCGCTCGAAGCTGCGTTTGGTGTGACCGATGATCCCGGCGCGCCGACGGCCGTCGCCGCTGGCCAGAAGTATCCGGCGTGTGCGTTGGCGCCAGTGCGGGACGCAATCATCACGCCTTGAATCGTCGTTGCCCCTGGTTCGCCGCCGTTGCCGTTGGCGTTGTTGACGCCATTTATGGCGATGCTTGTTGCCGTGTTACGGAAGAATCCTTGATAGATCGTGCCGCCCGTCGTGGTGACATCGCCCGCGAGATAACTGAATGTGGTGAACGATGCGGAGCCTTTTGGAACCACAAGGAGGATGCGGCCTGAGTTCTGACTGTAATTAACAGAGATGCTGCATTTGAATCCGGTGTTCGCGTAGCTGGACGTTCCGTTAAACGTGATTCCGTTCGCGTCGTGCGTCGGCGTGTTCACATAGGTCATCGCGTTCGTGCCTTTCAACATGACCGCGTGAGCTGTCGCACTGCCGCCGATGATGGGAGCGATCACGTCCGCATCGCTCCAGGTGTTGAACCACTTTCGCGAGACAGTGAACTTCGTGACCGCGAGCTTCTGATTGTCCGTGAGGCTTGCGCCCGTGGCGATGACCGCCGCGATGTAGTTGCTGGCGTCCGTGTCCGTGGTGATGGCTGAGAGTGATCCGTTGGTGAAGTATTGAACGAGCGGTTGACCTGCCGACATGACGACGATGTTTGTGGTGAGGCCGCTGCCGCCGCCGCCCGTGCCGAGCGTTTGGCCGGCGTCGTTGGTGAGCGAGCCGCCGTTGCCGATGAATTTGATTCCAAGAGCAGCGACGACTCCGTTAGTGTCGAAACTGGCGATCTCCGTTCCTGCCGTAGTCGGTGAGTTTGGGTTGTGGTTGCCAAAAGCCCAGTAAGGCAAGCGCGAGTAGATGACCATTCTGCCCTGTTCGCTGGCGTCGTTGGCGGAGGCGTAACTCACGAGGCCGGGATATTTCCAAGCGACTGAGCCGCCGTTGTAGGACAAAACTCGGAATTGAAACGGGTGAGAAAATCCCATTGGATTTCCCGCGTCAGGGTAAGATGCATACTGCATGTAGTGCTGGGCGCCGGCGTTGCCAGATTGTCCGATCTGAAAAACTCCCGCAGTGGACGGATTGATGACCACGTCGCCTTGCGTGGCACCGAGCAACACGATCCCGCGTGCGCCGCCGTCGTGAGATTCTGTGTCGAACATCAAAATGCCGGGGTTGGAGTTCGTGGTCTGAATCTTGAATTGGTGACCGGCTGTCCAGACGTCACCGCGTTTGTTAAAAAGATTAGAGAGCTTGGTGGAGCGTGTGACGTAGCCGCCGCCGCCGTTCGTGTGAGCCAGGGAGAGAAGCGATTGAGACGCTGGGATGGTTGTCTCCGTGAGTGCGCTGACTTTCTGCGCGCTGGCGTTCAACGCAAAGACGCAAAGGAGCAAAGCCGCCAGGAGAATTCTAAGCAAAGGGTTTTTCATTGTTCGTTTTCCAAAGTTGAACCGTCTTCGTTGAGCAGTGTGCTGCCGTCTTCAGCCAGGAGAGTTGCGCCCGCCGGAGGCGGCACATACGGCGCGACATCTCCAGCGGAGAGGTTCGGAGTCGGCACCGTGTGGCAGGAAATGATCATGTGTAGAACACTTCGATGATGCGTGCGTCTTTGGTCCCGGCACCGTTGAAGATGATCTTTACATCGCCGCCGCATTCCATCGTGAACGCGGGATCGCCGCTGGCGATGACGAAGCCGGACACAAAGTTTGCCGCCTGCACCTCCACTTCCGCGCTTCCGCGATTCTGCACGATGATTTGTTTTCGGAGCTGCCCGCCGCCATCAATTCCAGATCGGGTGACGTTAGCTATCGCTGCCGTGCCCAGAGTATATGTGGGGGCGTTTTTTCCGCTCGTGGTGAGGTTCAGGTTTGAAACCGTGGTGATGGATTCCAGCCAGATGTCTTGATCCGCGATCGCGTAAATGATCGTGTTGTTCGCGCCGCTGGTGTTGCGGACTTCAAAGCGGTCAGAGCGTGGCGACGTGGACGATCCGAAGACGCGTTTGCTGGAACAGTCCGCTTCAGCCTGGTTGCCAGCGCGGAGCTTGAATGATCCGGTGGATGTGTCGCAGACGAACACTTTGCCGGGCGTGTTGATGGCGCGAGACTCGCCAGCGGCCAGCGTGATTGTTTTATATTCTTGGCTCATGTTACTTGTTCCATTTCCAGAGGAGCAACGCGCCTGCTGCGATGCCAAGTGCCCAGAGCGCAGTCTTGGCGAGCGAGCTGACGCCGCCGGTTTGCTGTGACTGAGCCAGAGGCGTGAGTTGGTTCAACACCGTGCCGAGTGCCGTACCGCTGGCAGCGGATTGAGTGGAGAGGGCGTGTGTGAATTTCTCTGCGAGCTTGTCCACGTCGGCAGCGGTGCTGCCCACTGTGATGCTGCTATTCGCACCGGACGCGGTGAACTCTCCGCCGAGGTTGTTTCGGTTTGCGTAACCGCCAAGCGAGATCGCGCCGGCTGTGGCAACGCTGCCTTGCCCGGCAGATTGATCCACGGCGGACTCGCCAATGTTTTTGTTGCCGTATCCGCCTTGGACTTTGGAATCATCCTTCGCGATCGCGGACTGACCTTGCGCTAACTGTGCGTCCTCTGACGCACCGGCGCGATTGTCGTTGCTTGTGGTCTTTGTGTCTCCTGATCCGAAGAAGCCGTGACACTTCACCGCATCGAGCATCGAGCGGATCGTCAGCGTTTCGATGTTGGTGGACGTGGATCGATAGCCGATCCGTCGCACGTCGCCAAACATCTGCGCGAGTTCTGAAGCGTGGTGTTTCACTTTTTCTTGAACCAGAGGACCAGAGCCACGAGCGCGAGAGCCAACCATTTCGTGCCAGCGTTACCGCCGACTGTGAACGCGCCACTGCCAGCGTTTGCCGCGACTGTCTTAGACTCACTGACGCTCGCGCTGATGTCGTAACCCCCACCTCCTTGCTGGCTCACGATTTTCCTTTCGTCAGATACACGAGCAGCAACACGACTGCGCCGCCGACTGCCCACATGATCCAGTTGGATCGTGCTGCGTTCGGATCGGCAAAGTTAATGTTGCCGCTCGTGCTGGTTGAGGCTGCTGAACTCATGGCCTAGCTGGTGACGTTTGAGCCGCAGTAGTTCCCGCCGCAGTTGCAGGCGTGGTAGCCGTGCGTGTGAGCGATACACTCTTTCGAGCGACGCGTTTTTTTCGCCGGTGCAGGTGCCGCGACTTTCTTCTTGGCGATCTTCGTTTTGGCCTTCGCGCCGGTTTTACTTTTCGCCGGTGCAGTGGCCGCGACGGTTGCCGGTGTTTCCGGTGCAGGTGCCGCTTCAGTTGGTTTGGTTTCGGGTGGCATACGATTACTTTTTGAACGCGAACAGCGCGATGATGAGGACCAACACACCGGCACCGATGCCGAGGATCAGTTTCATGTTCACCGGTTCGCTGGGGGTGTTGACGGGCGTGGGTTTGTTCTTGTTGTTGGCGATCGCCGCCGCGCCGCCGATTTTTATTCCCTCTTTCAGAAGGTCCAGCCAGCCAGCTCCCGAGCTGGTCTGAGGCGTTTGAGAATCAATTTCTTCGTCCATACGACCTTTCTAAAAACGGCGCGCCCAGGGCGGACGCGCCGTTGTTAATTAACTAAGCTTTCGCTTAGTCGAGTTTCTCCAGGCGTTGAACAATGCCGGTGGTGCTTCCGAGTGTGGCCGCTGACTTCAACGTCAACACGAAGTCGCGGCTGCCCGTCATGTCGAGCGAGCTGCCGAGCAGATCGTCGTGATCGAACACCACGTCCCAGACATTCGACACGCGGCCAGTGGCGCCGACGGTCAACATGCCGTGATGTTGAAGAATGGAATCATTCTGGGTGCGCTTGAGTTCGCTGATGATGAGCGCGTCTTTCTTGACGACGACTTCAGTGAGAGCCGCGCTGGGATACAGCGTGACCTGTTGGATGAATCCACGGCGATCAATGTTCGTGACATCAACCTCGGTGCTACCACCGTTGAACGTCTGGCGAATCCATTTGCAATACAGGATTTCGCTGGACGGCTTGTCCAGGACGACGTCGTCAACGACTGCGTAAGCGTTGATCGTTGGAGCGTTGGCGTTGGCCGCAAGCTGAACTTCGATCTTGAACGAGTTCATCGGCTTGCTGGACCAGGCGAGCGCGTCTTGATCGCGAACATCCTTGCGCCAGGGTTCGGCGAAGAAGATCGGCATGTCCACGCCGACGACTGTGTTGGGCAGGCCGGTCATGTCGTAAGTGGAACCGTTCTGCACATTTTGGTCGCGGAGCTGTGCGCCGGACATCGTGCGGAGAACAGTGCCGTTCACGATCACGCGGATTTCTTCCACGAAGGCGAGAGCGGCCGCAATGGTGTTTGTGCCGGCGGCGTGGCCGTAGCCGATGTGGATTTCGTGACAGCGTCCGAAGCTCAAAGGAATATCAATGAGCGCGACGCCTGCAGCCGCTGCAGCGGGCACGGCGGAAATGTTGTTCAGCCTGATTTTGCGTTTTTGTGGCATGGTGAAAAAGTGGCTAGAGGTTGAGGTTGCTGGTGAGGATCAGGCCTTGGGCATGAACTTGTTTGCGGCCTTCGCGACGTAGGGCGCGAAGATGACCGTTCCGACTGCCGCAGCGACTGCGATCAGGAGGAAGTTCATAATGTTTTCTTTGGAGAAGAAGTCTTTCATGGGTGTGTGTGTGTTCTGGGGTTGTGGGTTGATGCCTGGATGAGAGGCGTAATGACCGGGAGTCATACAGGCGGGACTTTATGTCTTGGCCTTGGCGGAGAGCCGAGGCCGTGCGGTGGTGGTCGTTTAATCAGGAGAGGCCAATCACAACGTCGTGATCCGAACCTTCGCTTTCAACGCACCGCGTTACTGGTGGAAAGTCTCACACACCTTTTTCAAAACGGAAGGTCTCAAAGTGTCTCACGCCGGAAGTTTGGCAATTCACCTGCGAACAGCGGGGGAGTATGCGAAAAATTCTTTTTGAACCTCACTCTGCCCCCGGTGCCGGAGCCTCACCCGGTCAACTAACAGAACCCACACCGAAGCCCACACCGGGGGCCGCTCCCGCCGCTGACACCGTCATTGACGCTGACATCACTGAAGAAACGGAGTTGCTCCGTAAAAAGGTCGCTGACATCGAGGCCGCAAAAAAGAAAGTGGAGATCGATCACGCGAGCGTCAGTGATGAATTCAAACGCTACAAGGACGCCACCGAAGCTCGCAACCAACCCACGCCCGTGCCGGTCCGCAAGAAAGCCCCTGAAGAAAAATCGTTCCGCCTGGGGAGGTTTCTGTGAAGCCGAAGAAACTCACCACGGACGCCCAGAAGGTCAAACGCACTTTGCTGGTAATGGCTAAGAGAATTGGGCGGCGAAAACGTATTCGGGCAGGGGAGTTCTTTGAAATGTTGGTTGAGACGATCGCGTGATGAATGATCCTCTTCTCAAAACCGACGCCGGAGCAATTAAGGGAGCGACAGCTCCTCGCCCTGTGGTCGCAACGCCGCAGCCTGGACAACCTCAGCAGCCTTCCCCTGGCAATGGTGCTGGCAAGCCAGTTGAAAAAGTTGGAAGCCCTGCGCCTGGACGCGCTGGCGAATTCAAATTCCCTGTCAACACGCCAGAAGGTCAGAAGGAACGTCGCGAAGCTGATGCAGAGCGCAAGAGATTGCGTCGTCAACAAGCCGCTCTCATGGCTGTGCCGCTGCCGTTGCCTCCAGCCGGTGCGGGTTCTCCTGGTCAACAGCCGACGCCGGGCAACGATGTTTCTCCTGGTGCGAGCAATCCGACTGGTGAGATC
>JANPGI010000407.1:0-11306 GCA_031423875.1 Verrucomicrobiota bacterium
CTCGAGACCGCCGTTCCGTTCGACAGCTTCAAAAGTCTTCCCCCTGAGCCGCCAAAGTTTTTGATCGCGGCTGCGAGTCCAAATAACACCTTCACCGTCTTCAACTGCGAGCTGTGCTGCGCTCGCACCTGGGGGACGCAACAGCTCCCAATTATTCGTCCCACCCGCACCGCGCCAACGGATCAACTCGCCCGTGTGCAGGAGAAAAGTCGGACGATTCGACCGCGACGAGATCAAAGTCACCACAGCGTCCGCTGAACCGCTGCCGAGCCATTCCAATGTGAAGCGCCCGTCCCGGAACGATGTCAGCGAGCCGTCATAGGTGTTGATCCAAAGCGTGCCGTCCGGCGCGGAAAAAAGTTTTCGTACGCGGGCGTTCTTGAGTTCAGGCGTGTTATGGGGATAAAAACTAGTGCACCGCTGACCATCAAACCGGGCAAGCCCGTTGTAAGTGCCCACCCACAGGTAACCATCCTGCGTTTGTGTGATGGCCGTCACCGAACTGTTCGGCAACCCACGCTCGCGCGTCCAGACATCAATCAGATAGTCACCGTTGCCGTTCTCCGCCGCACGAGAACAGGCGACTGACGCCAGACTGAAAGCGAAGAGGATAATGTTCAACCACGGATGGACACGGATGGACACGGATAAGAATCCAAGAAAGCGACGCGTGAGAACAGTCGCCGTCTCAGTGCGTGGTTTGTTCAAACTTGGAATCACGCCCTCAAACTGCCTTTGCCGCGCGCCGAGAACAAGAACGGAGTCGCAAGTAGAAGCGTTCAGAAGGAAAAACGATCTGGAGCCACGGAATACACGAAAGAAACACAAAACCACCGCAGACAAAACGCACCCTGTTACGATCTAACCGCGCCCACGTCGGGAAATCAACAGTTGTCAGCCCGAAGTTTCTTTCGTCCCTGCTTTCGTGCGTTCCATGTGTTCCGTGGTTAAATTCGGCTGCACAAATTCGGTTAGGCCTCAGGCTTTCGACTTGATCCCAACCCTGCTCTTTTCAATGCACGCATAAGCATTGTGGTTGTGGATGCTCTCCTGATTCTCCGCCTCCACCTTGTACCACGTCACGTCGGGATGCGCGTTGAGCTTCAGAGCCACATTTCGAACGAGGTCTTCTACGAAAACAGGATTCTCATACGCGCGCTCCGTCACCGCCTTTTCATCCTCGCGCTTGAGTAGCGCATACAACTCCGAACTCGCCGAGCTTTCCATGATCGCGATCAAATCCTCGATCCAGATCGGCTTCTTGAACCGCACCGCCACCGTCACTTCGCCGCGCTGATTGTGCGCGCCGTGGATGCTGATGGCTTTCGAGCAAGGGCACAGCGTCGTCACGTTCGCCTTCACGGTCAGCACGAAATCAATCTCCTTCTTGCACGCCCACGCATCGAACCGGGCCATGTAGTCCATCAGACTTTCCTTTCCGGACACCGGAGCCTTCTTGGACATAAAATACGGGAACTCCATCTCGATGTGCGACGTAGCCGCTTTAAGCTTGTCCTGCAACTCCATCAGGATGTCGCGGATGTTTTCAACGTGAATGATCTCGCCATGTGCGTTCAGCACTTCGACGAAACGGCTCATGTGCGTCCCTTTGAATTCCTTCGGCAAGTCCACAAAAAGCCCCATGGTCGCCACCGTGTTCTGTACGGCATGAGCCTTGTCTCGCACCTGCACTGGAAATCGCAGTCCGCGTACGCCGACTTTATCAATCCGCAATTCGCGATGATCCCGCTCGCTTTGCTTGTCGGAAAGTTTTGCGTGCTTGGATGATTTCTGTGCGCTCGTTCGACTCATGAGACAATATTAGCAACCGATTTCGCCTTTGCAAAAAGGTAAATCACGATCAACACGGGTCGTTAAATCAAAATCCCCGCGATCGTCGCCGTCAGATAGCTCGCGAGTAGCCCTCCGATCATGGCGCGCAAACCGAGCTTCGCGAGATCAGCCCGCCGGGTTGGCGCGAGTGAACCGATGCCGCCAATCTGGATCGCGATGCTGGAGAAGTTTGCGAAACCACAGAGCGCATAGGTCGCCAGCGTGTAGCTACGCGGGTCAAGCGTTGCGGTCAACTTGCTCAAACTGAGATAACCGACGAATTCGTTGATGACGATGCGCTCGCCCAAGACGCTGCCGACCGCTGAACAATCTTTCCACGGCACACCCATGAGCCACGCGAACGGAGCGTTTAGCCAGCCGAACAAGGTTTGCAACGGTGTGCTCGTCGTCACGCCCGTCTGTCGCAGACCGAGGCTGATGAGATAATTCGCCAAAGCCACCACCGCCACGAACGCAATGAGCATGGCCATGATATTGATCGCGAGCATCATTCCCTCGCTCGCGCCGCGACAAAGCGCGTCGAGTCCGTTAGTGGTTTCGCGCGGCACTGTGGCGGAAGCACCAGCGGCAGTTTCGCTCTGCTCTGTTTCGGGTAACATCACCTTGGCGATCAACAATGCCGCAGGCGCGCTCATCACGGAAGCTGTGAGTAGATGACCGGCAGAAATCCCGAAGGAGACATACGCTGCGAGCACGCCGCCTGCGATGGTAGCCATGCCGCCGGTCATCATCGCGAGGATTTCGCTGCGCGTCATTTTGGGAAGATAAGGACGGATGACCAGCGGCGCTTCCGTTTGGCCCATGAAGATGTTCGCCGCTGCCGCCAGACTTTCGCTGCCGCTGGTTCGCATGAGGCGTTGCATCACCCAAGCTGTGCCGCGCACGATGAGTTGCAACACGCCGTAGTGATAAAGCAGCGATGATACGGCCGCGACGAGAATGATCGTAGCCGCGACCGTGATGACGAAGATGAATCCGTTGCCTGGCCCGAGTTTCTCAGATAGCAAATCCGTGTTAGCCAGCGGGCCGAAAACCATCTTTGATCCTTCATCCGCGAAGCCGATGAGTTTCGTCACGCCGCGCTGACAGAAATCAAAGACGCGTTCGCCACCCTTGGTTTTCAAAATGAGAAAGCCGAAGAGCAGTTGAAGTCCAAGTCCCCACACCACGGTGCGCCACGGAAATAATTTGCGATGGGAGGAGATGGTCCACGCGATGCCGACGAACACGACCAATCCCAGCAGGCTGATCAGCTTGAGTTGCATGAACGCGACGGTAATGAGTCGCGGAGCGCGAGTCGAGGAGCTAGTGAACGGCTTGTTGCTGTGTTCGGGTTAACTCTTCTGCGCTTCCTTCGCCCACGCGTCTTTTAACGTAATAGTGCGGTTGAATACTAATTTGGGGTCTGGGGTCTGGGGTCTGGAGTCAGGATCGAGCGCGAAATAAGCCATGCGCTCGAATTGATAACGCTCGGTCGGCTTCGCGTCCTTCAGGCTCGGCTCGCACTTGGCGGTGATAATTTCGAGGCTCTTCGGATTCAGCACGGATTTGAAATCGCGCCCGTCCTTCTCCGGTTCGGCTTCGGTGAAAAGTCGGTCGTAGAGGCGAACCTCCGCATCAACCGCATACTGCGCACTCACCCAGTGGATCGTCCCTTTTACTTTGCGGGCGGAAGTCGCGCCGCCCGTCTTGCTGGTGAGGTCTGCGGTGCAATGGATCTCGATGATATTGCCGTTCGCATCCTTTATCACTTCCTGACACTGGATGATGTAGGCGTATTTTAGGCGTACTTCACCGCCGGGCTTGAGGCGAAAGAATTTCGGCGGCGGCACTTCTGCGAAGTCGTCCCGCTCGATGTAAATCTCGCGGCTGAACGGAATCAATCGTTTGCCAGCGCTTGGGTCTTCGGGATTGTTGGTCGCTTCCAATTCTTCACCGTTGCCGTCGGGGTAATTCATGATCACGACTTTGAGCGGGCGCAAGACGGCAAGGCGGCGCAAAGCGCGTTTGTTCAAATCCTCGCGGATGGCGAATTCCAGCACGCTCACGTCGGTGATGCCGTTGTATTTCGTGATGCCGATGTTGTAGGCGAAGTTGCGCAATGCTTCGGGGCGCACACCGCGACGGCGGATGCCAGAGATGGTGGGCATGCGCGGATCGTTCCAGCCGGTGACGAGGTTTTCGTCCACGAGCTGCATGAGTTTGCGTTTGCTCATGATGGTGTAACCAAGACTCAGTCGCGCGAACTCGTATTGCTTGGGCAATGCGCGCGGAAGCTCGAGGTTTTCGAGAATCCAATCGTACAGCGGGCGATGCACCTCGAACTCCAGCGTGCAGATGCTGTGCGTGATGCCTTCGATGTAATCGCTCAGGCAATGTGCGAAGTCGTACATCGGATAGATGCACCACTTGTCGCCAGTCTGGTGATGCGACGTGTGTTTGATGCGATAGAGCAAAGGATCGCGCAGCCAGATGTTCGGCGCATCCACGATGATTTTCGCGCGCAATACTTTCGCACCATCGGGGAACTCACCGGCTTTCATCCGCGCGAACAGGTCGAGGTTCTCCTCCACGCTGCGATCTCGGAACGGCGACGCTTTGCCGAGTCGGCGATACTCGTCGGTCTGGTCCGGCGTCATGTCGCAGACGAAAGCTTTGCCTTTCTTGATGAGCGCGACGGCGAACTCGTGGATTTGATCAAAATAATTGCTCGCGTAGAACGGTTGGGGAATTGCCGATTGGGAATTCAAACCGAGTTCCTTTTCTGCCCAGCCGCCGATGAGCCAGTTCACGTCCGCCTGGATGCTCTCGACGTACTCGAGGTCTTCCTTCGCGGGATTCGTGTCGTCCATGCGGAGGTTGCAGATGCCGCCGAACTCGTGCGCGATGCCGAAGTTGAGGCAGATGCTCTTGGCGTGACCGATGTGGAGGTAGCCGTTCGGTTCGGGCGGAAACCGTGTGTGGATTTGCGGATACTTTTTCTCGGCGACGTGTTGCGCGACGATGTCGCGGATGAAATCAGATGGCGCGGGCGCGGCGGTTTCCGGTGTCTTGTTGTCCAAACTCATAAAGCGGCGCGCAGGCTAACAAAGGAGTAGTCGCTTGTCCAACGAGGTTGAGGGCGGAATCGAATATCAGTTCCAACTCTGGCGCACGGCTTCTTGCACGCGCTTGTAATCCGGTATTTCATCAGGTCGCACCCAGTCTCCGAGATGAGTGAAAATTTTTGGCGCGACCCAATGCCATCGCTCGGCATGGCCGTCCGCGAATGACAGTGTGGCACCTTGACTATGCCTGTTTGCTGGAAGATCGAACCAGCGTCCGTTCCAAAAATCAGCAGGTACCGGGATGCCAAAGAGAGAGTCGAGTATTCCGCCTTCATGAACCTCGATGAACACGAACGTAGAGGACGGGTTAGGTATTTGCAGGCTGCGTTGATAACTGTAGATATACCACGAACCCGTCTGCGGCCCACCAAGGCCGTTGATGGCCTGGCTCATATTGTAGCTGCGGGTGCGCGGAATGTTCAACGTCCCGCCACCGAGCGGCTCAACAGGTGAATTGTCCGCCGGGCAACGATAGATGGCCTTGCTGCGGTTATAGGTGAAGAGGTAGCCATTCTCGATGTTCGTCGTGTTCACGTCGGCGCGGGCGTTGCCAGGACACCACGTTTCCGAAAGATTGAATCCCGGTATCGGCATTCCAGTGTTGATGTCATAAACCGAGTTGTTCGGCAGCATGACATCGTCGTGATCCATCGTGTAAAGCTGCCAGCACACTTGAAGTTGCTTGAGGTTGTTCAGGCAGGATGCCTGATACGCTTTGCTCTTGGCGCGGGACAGTGCAGGCAACAACATCGCTGCGAGGATCGCTATGATGGCGATGACGACAAGGAGTTCGATGAGGGTGAAGGCATTCTTCACACCGCCAACTCGAGAGGACTGGATTGGAAATAGTGAGCGCACGATGACTACGGGCTTGACGCGTTCACACTAACGCGGAGGATGAACTTCGCCAAATAATAATTCCAAAGCGCGATGCTTACGGTGAATATCTCCTCGCTGGATCGTGGCCAAAGAGGAAGTTTAACGGCTCATCAAGTCTCGTTCGCCACGCAGCTTCGTTGTGTTTCGCGCCAGGAATTTTTCGCACGACGAAATCTTTACCATCCTTTAGACCTTGCGCCGTCAGCCAGTCGCCAAGCTTGATATGCATCGCTTCAAAACTCGTGCCCATAGTCTCAAGAGTTCCGTAGTCGAAATAGACTCGAACGCCGCCAGGGAATGTGTGGGCGATGGTCAACTCACCCGCTAGCAACGGTGTTTCATCAAGGGTTTTGCCAAGAATCTTTCCATCCCACGTCAACGCACTGGAAAGGCAGCCCGCACTCCCGAACACGTCGGGATGCTTCCAAGCGAGCCAGAACGAAATCAATCCGCCCATGGACGATCCCATTGTAGCCGTGTTCTCTGGCCCGGTACGCGTGCGGAACTTCGCGTTGATTTGCGGCAGCAATTCTTCAATCAGAAACCTTGCGTAGTTCGTTCCTGAATGCCACGGCGAATATTCACGCAGGCGCTGCTCCGTGCACCAGACACCGACGACGATCATCGGCGGAATATGTCCAGCCTTCATGCCGCGCACGATGGCTTCATCCACGCCCCAGTCCACGCCTGCGTAGGAAGTGCGTGGGTCAAAAAGATTTTGCCCGTCGTGCATGTAGAGGACGGCGTAGCGGTTGGTGCTGTTCTCGTCGTAACCGGGCGGCAGCCAGATGGCGATATTGCGAGTGGGGGTGAGAAACTTGGACGGCACGCGCTTCCAGTATTCGAGGCGACCGAGCACGCCCGAACCTTTCCAATCGTCCAGCGAATCTGCGATTTCCTTTTTGAAACCGGGAATGATGACAGTGACTTCGGCATTCGTTTCCACTGTGAACAGATTGTTTGGCCCCGTGAGACCGGATGGAGCAAGTCCCTCGCGTTCCCATGAACCGAGCGTGAACTTGAACTCCAGTCGAGTGCCCGCCGGCAATCTCAACGAGGCAGTCCGGTTTGTCCCGTCGCCCTTCATGGCGAAGGCACTCGGATACCAGTTGCCGAGTTCAGGACAATTGCCCACGAGATAAACGGTGTCCGTTCCGACGGGCACTTGAGCGCGGATGGTGACGGTTCGTTTCCCGTCATCGGACGCGTGCGCGTTGGGGGTAAGAATCAAGTCCGCGCTGAACACTGTTTGGATAAAGCCCGCCAAAAGAATCAGCGCGATTGCGAATTCACGTTGCCGGGATAGGAGTTGGGTGTTCAAAGGTTGTGTGTCTGCCGATAGCTCTATCAAATTCCAGGACTGACCGCGAACCGCATGTACGTGCGTTTGTCGCTGGGATTCCACAGCCTATCATTCATTCGTGACTCCCGACGATCCCAACGATAGCCGATTTGTTTCTCACGCCGCCAAACCCGGCGGGGCTTTCACGCTGATCGAGTTGCTCGTCGTCATCGCCATCATTGCCATTCTCGCCGCGATGCTTCTCCCCGCTCTCGCCAAGGCGAGATTGAAAGCCGAAGGCATTTCCTGTTTGAATGATCTCAGACAAATCCAAGTCGCGTGCCTGATGTATCCGCCGGACAATCTCGACAAAGTTCCTGAGAACCGTGGCTCGTTGGTCACGCCAGACTCGTGGTGCACGGGAGAAATGAGATGGGAACCCACAGGCGTCCCGTGGTCTCAAAATTACAACACCACCTATCTCACCGCTGGACAGCTCGGGCCGTATGTCGCCAAAAGCACCGGCGTGTTCCGCTGCCCGGCGGACAAATATCCCGGAGTGTCGGGCAATCGCGTCCGCAGCGTCGCCATGAATGGATTCGTCGGCGATGTGCTCAAGATCAACGGCACTTACATCAACATGACAGGCGGCTGGAAACGATTTTTGAAAACGTCCGATTTCAAATCGCCCGCCAACATCTGGGTCGTCCTCGATGAACATCCCGACAGCATCAATGACACACTCTTCGCCGTTCCCATGACGAGCACGAACGCAACTTGGTGGGATGTCCCCGCCAGTTATCACAACCGCGCGGGTGGGTTTTCTTTTCAGGATGGTCACGCCGAGATCAAGAAGTGGCAGGACGCGAACACCGTTCAGCCAGTCAATCGCAAGAGTCCTTCTTCTGGCAATGGCAAGTGGTCTCCGCGCGACCTGATTTGGCTTCAGGAGCGAACCAGCGAAAAATAACCTGTCTGGCTGAAATCGTTCGACAGGATTTTTCCAAATCGCTCTTATTTGAAATTGTGTGTGCGCGCCGGACACGCCATGCTTGCCGACAAGGACACTATGAATCGCAAGCAATTGCTCGACCTATATTATTTGGAAGCGCGCGCCAAACTGATTGACCTCGCTGCGTTCTTGGATCGCCTGGATCGTGCGGAAGGTGAAGCGGATTTCCGTTTCAACGCTTTCAACAACGCGCTCGCTGAACTTCAAACTCGAAACAGCTCACGAGCGGAACGGGTGCTGGATGTATTAAGCGACCCCACGACTGAGCCAATCCCTGCGGCAACAACCAAGGCCGCTTGTGGCGCATGGTCGGGGAAATAATTACCATGAGATATATCGAGCCTCACGCCCACATGGTCAGCCGGGTCACGGATGATTATCAATCAATGGTCGTCGCTGGTTGCGCCGCTGTTTGCGAGCCAGCCTTCTGGGCGGGCTTTGATCGCAGCTCGGCAGATGGGTTCTACGATTACTTCTGCCAGTTGACCGAACATGAACCGAAGCGCGCCGCGAAGTTTGGTTTGCCACACTTCTCCTGGCTTTGCATCAACCCCAAGGAGTCCGAAGACGTCAAACTCGCGAGCGATGTCATTGCGCTCATCCCGAAATTTCTCGAACGTCCAAACGTGCTCGGCATCGGTGAGATTGGCTTGAACAAAAACTCGCGCAACGAGATGAAGGTGCTGGAAATGCACGTTGACCTCGCCGCGCGGCACAATCAACTCATCCTCGTTCACACGCCGCATCTCGAAGACAAACTCAAGGGCACACGCCTCATCCTCGATGTGTTGCGCGCCGATTCACGCATCAAGCCCGAGCGTTGCCTGATTGATCACGTTGAGGAACACACGGTGAAGATGGTTTTGGACGCGGGCTTCTGGGGCGGCATGACGCTTTACCCGGAAACCAAATGCACCGCCGCCCGCGCCGCGGACATGATCGAGTTGTACAGCGGCGAACGTCTCTGGATGAACAGCGCGTGCGATTGGGGCGTGAGCGTGCCATTGGCGATTCCGTATGCCGCGCTGGAGTTGCGCCGTCGTGGTCACAGTGCCGAAGTGATTGACCGGTTGATCTACCAAAACCCGAAACACTTTCTCAGCCAGTGTCCGAAGTTCAAATTGCCGGACGCGCCGTTGTAACCTCGTTCGCCGCATGATTCTCAAACAAGGACTGCACCTCGCCTACTGCACCAATGTGCATCGTGGCGAGACATGGGCGGAAACTTTTGATTCGCTCACCACGCACACGGTGCGCGTCAAGGAACGCGTCCAACCAAACGGACGTTACGCCATCGGTCTTCGTTTAAGCGATCAAGCGTCCCGTGAGTTGGCCGACCCAAAAAAACTGCTCGGGTTTCAACGCTGGCTTGATCAACACGACTGCTACGTTTTCACGATCAACGGATTTCCCTTCGGCCAATTCCACGGCATGCGAGTGAAGGAGAATGTCTATCTGCCCGACTGGACCGATCCGCGCCGCCTTGACTACACCACGCGCCTCTTTGACTTGCTCGCGCAACTCGTTCCACCCGGAGTCGAAGGCAGTGTCAGCACGTTACCTGGTTCGTTCAAAGACTTCATCACCACGCCGGAGCAGGAGCGCGCCATCCGTGACAACATCTGGCGTTGCGTCGAACACATCGCCAAATTGAGCGAGCGAACCGGCCGTTGTTTTCATCTTGGACTTGAACCCGAACCTTTCGGCTATTTTGAGAACAGCAGTGAGACGGTGAAATTCTTCGAGCAGCTTCGAGCCGAGCATCCGCTTGATCCGCGTTTGAACGCACATCTCGGCGTGAACTACGACACCTGCCATTTCGCCATCGAATTTGAGGAAGCTTCCGCCGCGCTCGCACACTTTCAACAGCACGACATCCGCCTGAGCAAGATTCATCTGAGCAACGCGCTCAAACTTCAACCCACGCCCGCCGCGCTTCGTCGCCTCGCCGCGTTTGCAGATGACGTGTATTTGCATCAAGTCATCATTCGTCACGCGGATGGCTCACTCACAAAGTTTCGCGATCTCGCTCCAGCGTTGAACAGTTCCCTAGAAACATATCCCACCGCAGGCGACGAGTGGCGCGTGCATTTCCACGTCCCGCTTCAGATGCAGCCCACGCCTGAACTCGATACTACCTCTGATCACGTCACTGGATTGTTGAAATGTCTTCAAGCCCAGCCGCAACTTTGCTCGCATCTCGAAATGGAAACCTACACTTGGGCGGTTTTACCTGAACCGCTTCGCAGTCTTGATGTGGTGGATCAACTCGTGGCTGAATACGACTGGACGTTGCGGCAAATTGCCGCCCATGGTTTGCGTTGAGAATTATGTCAGCGGCATTTCCACAACTCCGCACACTGCTCATCCTTGGCCGAGTTTCAAACCTGCCCACCGTCTGGTCGAATTGTCTGGCGGCGTGGTTGCTGAACAGCGGGCAAGCGTGGAACAATTTTTACGTTCTCACCTTCGGCGCGACGTTGCTTTACATCGGCGGAATGTTTCTCAACGATGCGTTTGATGAGGGGTTTGATCGCCAGTTTCGCAAGGAGCGTCCGATTCCATCCGGCCAAATCACGACGCGCGCCGTTTGGTGGATTGGATCAACACTGTTGCTACTCGGCTGGTTGCTGCTGTCGCTGACTGGTAAATCCGCCGCGATCATCTCTCCGTTACTAGTCGGTGCAATCATCCTCTACGACGCAGTTCACAAACGAACAGTCTTTGCGCCGTTACTAATGGCGGCATGTCGTTTCCTGCTCTATGTCGTCGCGGCTTCAGCCACCATGCGCGCAGTGAGTGATGTGGTTGTCTGGCGCGGGCTGGCGTTGGCGGCTTACATCACTGGACTGAGCTATTTGGCGCGTAGTGAAAGCGCCCAGGGGATAACTCGTCGCTGGCCGCTGCTGTTGCTGCCGTCGTCTGACTGGCCTAGTTCGGCGCGCACGGAGTGACGCGTCCTACCAACGCTTTTCAAAACATCGCGCAAACACCAAAGCATCCATGCGAGCAAGATCGCTGACGCAATCCACGAAATCATGTCCCGGTGGGAGTTTATCATCACGCTTGCAACCAGCGGCGACAGCAGCAACAGCAGCGGCCAGCGACGAGTTATCCCCTGGGCGCTTTCACTACGCGCCAAATAGCTCAGTCCAGTGATGTAAGCCGCCAA
>JANPGI010000408.1:0-1614 GCA_031423875.1 Verrucomicrobiota bacterium
GCGCTTCACGAACACTTCCGGGAGAACGAACTGATACACTTGGGAGAGGAACGCGCGTCCGGGTCGGGGTTCAAGGCGCGCAATGCTGGCGAGCGATTCCTGAACTTCCTCAACCGTGCCGCCTGTGCCGCGTGCGATTTCCGGGATGCGACGTTTACCAAGCGCGTCCATGTAATCGCGCACGATCTCGTATTCGAGGGATTCCTGCTGACCTTCGCGCTCCAGTTGAAGCATGAGGCACTCGCGCAAATCCCGCGCTCCGACGCCTTCCGGCTCAAACGTCTGGATGACTTTCAGCACTTCCAAAATTTTGTCACCAGTGACATTGGCGATGGCGGCGACTTCTTCGATGGATGCCTTGAGATAGCCGTAGTCATCAATGTTGCCGATGATGATTTCCGCGACCGGGATGTCTGAGGGGGATAATTTCGCATCGCGCACTTGTTCGAGCAGGCTTTCGGCAAGCGACGTGGCGGCCACGAGCGAGTCGAACATGAATTGCCGCTTCTCCTCGTCTTCGGCGGTGGCGCGCGATGGCGCATTCGTCTGTGCAAAATTATCGCGCCATTCCTGATCGAGTTGGACGAGCTTCTCGAATTCCGCTTGAAACTCATCGGCTGGCGCATCGCTTCCTTCACCGGCCTCTCCCGCAGGAGTTGCGTCTTCGTTCAGATCAGCCGGCGGTTCGGCAAGGTCAGAAGCTTCATCCGGCGCGTCGCCATCGGCGTTACGATCCGCCATGTCGGAATCCGAAGAGGCGATCTCTTCGAGAACTGGATTTTGCTGAAGTTCGGCTTCAACCAACGCCTTGAGTTCGAGTGTGGGCGCTTGCAACAACGCGAGAGATTGCTGGAGTTGAGGAGCCAAAACCAGCGATTGCGACAGTCGTTGCGATAAATGTAAGCCTTGCGCCATATTCGAGCGCGCAGTTTAACGACGAACGCGACTCACACAAGACTGAACTTGGCACACGGCTGGCTTAGACTGGTTTTTGCCCAGTATTTCAAGCGAAGCCGTCAGGAAATCAATTCCTTCACCACAGTCGCCTTCTCCACGCCAGTGAGTTTCTGATCGAGTCCGAGATAGCGGTGCGTGAAACGCTCATGATCGAAGCCGAGCAGTTGCAACACCGTCGCATGAAAGTCGCGCACATGAACACCATCCTTCACGATGTTGTAGCAGAAATCATCGGTCTCTCCATGGATCGCGCCGGGCTTTGCACCGCCACCTGCCATCCACATCGTGAAGCAACGCGGATGATGATCGCGTCCGTAATTGTCCTTGGTCAGATTGCCTTGTGTGTAGATCGTGCGGCCAAATTCTCCGCCCCATACCACCAGCGTGTCGTCCAGCATCCCTCGCGCTTTCAAATCCTGGATCAATCCGTAGCACGCTTGATCCACGTCTTTGCATTGTAAAGGCAACCTCCTCGACGTGTCAGAGTGCGTGTCCCAACTATTATGATAGATCTGCACGAACCTTACGCCGCGCTCCACCAGCCGCCGCGCCATCAATGCCGTGTTCGCAAATGTGCCGGGCTTCTTTGCGTCCGCGCCATACAGTGTGTAGGTGGATTCCGGCTCGTTTGTGATCTCGGTGAGCTCCGGCACGCTG
>JANPGI010000409.1:0-1905 GCA_031423875.1 Verrucomicrobiota bacterium
GCCAGTTCGCACCCGTGCTCGATGGCGAGCGCGGCGAGATGCGCATCGGTGATCAGATTGCCGGTGGTATTGGCGGCACGACATTCAGTCTCGAAAATCTGCGCATGACCGGGACCGGGACCGATGACAGTCACATCCGGCAATGCGAGCCATTCGCCAATCATCGCCAACGCCTCATCGAGTGAAAATGGATTGGCGAGAACGCGGGCGTTCGTGGAGATGCGCATAAACGCTACGAGCGTGAACCACGACAGAACCACAGGCCCGCGCTGCCCGGAAAATGTTTCCTCCACCCACCGTTTCGCCTTCGCATGATCTGCCGCGTCACGGTTGACGGCGTAAATCAACAGATTGGCATCCAAAAGGATCATCGGCACCGAGGCTGCGCCTCACAGATCCTCGTCGGCGTGCGCGAGCTTCGTCAGATCCAGTTCCGGCCTTGCTCCGAGGCTGCGGGCGGGCAGTCGATAGCGGACAGGCCCGCCGGCACCCGTTCCCTTGGAGCGCATCGAAAGCAATCCCTTCACGATCTGCTCCACCGTCCTGGCAGTGGCCGGATCGGCTTTACTCAAAAAATGATCGAGCTGTTCGGCAGTCGCGTTCATGGCCGCAAAGTAGCCACCGCAGCGGCAAAGGCAATCCCTTCGCGGCGACCCCTTCCGCGACTACTCGCTCCCCGAAGCCATCCTCGAACTCCGCCAAGGCGTCGGCCATCTCATCCGCACGAAGCAGGACAAAGGCATCGTCGTCATCCTCGACCCGCGCGTGCTCACGAAGAACTACGGCAGCGCCTTCCTGCGCGCGCTGCCGAAGTGTCCGGTGGAAATCGTGTGAAATCTGCTTCAGGTCGCTTTGATCGTAGGATAGCGATTCAGAAACATGGCCAGTCTACGCGAATATTATGAGACCGATTTTTCGCGTGTTACAAACTCCGCGCATGGGGTTGAAGTAGGAACTCCCGATGGGCCTTTTGCACTCACGCCAAGGGTGCATATCGATGACGTTGCAAATGCCGTGTTCGTCTCTTCCTTCCTGCCAGCTAGCCCACACACCGGCAAGGTGTGCCGCGCCCTCGTCGAGAACATCCAACTGATTTTAGCAGAGAAGAACAATTTGCAGATGCTGAGCCATTTTGACAGGGAGGATCCCGAAGATTGGTTGGACTCGATGACTCTCCAGTTTGCTGGTCGCGTATTCTTCTACTGCGAAGCGATGCCCGACGTGAATGACCGGCGGGAAATCCGGCAATATGCAAAACTTCGCGGAATCCATGTCATTTTCCGGGGATCTGCATATGCATCCGCGCGTGCAAAAGCTGAGAGGCCGCTGGCCTTCATTTCGCATGACACTCGCGACAAGGATTTGATCGCCCGTCCGATCGCTGTGGGGCTGCTCAAACGAGCATGTCCAGTCTGGTTCGATGAATATTCACTGAAGGTCGGAGACCGTCTTCGTGAATCGATTGAGCACGGCCTAAAAGAATGCAAAAAGTGCATCTTGGTGATTTCCCCGAACCTTCTCTCTAATTCCGGATGGTCCCGCGCAGAATTTAACTCCGTGTTTACACGCGAAATTATTGAGCGCGACGACGTCATTCTTCCAGTCTGGCACGAAGTGACCGCAAAGAAGGTCTATGAATATAGTCCGACCTTGGCGGATCGATTCGCTCTGGATTGGAAGAGCGGTGAAGAAGCTGTCGTCTCAAAACTCCAAAGAGAAATCTTACGAACTGAGGAAAAGTGAGTTTAGCGCGGAAAAGCTAATCGTTGGGGAGCGAGGGACGGACAGGCCGATTATCGTGTTTCCCTTTTCACGGCTGAACGCTCAGGCCGGCAAGCTGGGCCAAGCGGCGCTGGCGGTCGTCGAATGTGCAAAAATCCGTTGCGCCCGAAACCAGTGCTGTTG
>JANPGI010000410.1:0-7217 GCA_031423875.1 Verrucomicrobiota bacterium
CGAAATCACCAACGCCATTCCATCGAACCCGCTCACGAACTGGATGCAGATTAGCATGACGGGGACGTTGGCGAGTGTGAATTTCTATCTGTTCACCACGGCGCCGGGTGATATTTATTTGGATGACTTCGAGTTGAACCCCTACATCTACACCAACTACTTGGTGACCAATTACGTCAACGTTACGAACGAAGTGGTGGTGACGAACAAAGCGTTCTCGCACATCGAGACGACGAACATGCTGGTCAATGGCAATTTTGACAGCGGAAATATTCTGTCACCTTGGACAACGGCAGGTGGACATGTGGGAACAATAGTCGAACCGGGTGCAGGACGATTTGGGAGCGGAGCGTTGCATGTCATCTCGACCACTGGCGGCACATCCACGGGTTCGAGTTATGTGCGCCAGATCATCAACACGACGGGCTTCGCGACAACGAATCCTTGTGTGCTGACGTATTGGTATCTGCCGAGCACGAATTCCAACAAGCTCCGCGTGCAGCTTGGCAGCAGTGGTATAAACAGCACGCCCGGCGGAATCCCCGCGACGCCGCAGTGGGTTTATGCCACGGCGACAGGCAAAGCGGGCACGACATCTCGGCTTTATTTCTTCATGTCCGGCGCGGGGACGTGCTATCTCGACGACATCAAATTGGTGGCAGGCACAGTGCCGGAAGCTGGAGTGAACATCATCGCCAACGGAGGCTTCGAGACGGGCGCGACCAACTCATGGATATTCCCGGCGCGTTATGTGACGAACAGTCTGGTGGCTGGAGACGTCGCCCATTCAGGAAATTATTCGCTCAAGCTCGTGGGGACTTCCGCAGGATCGGCGGGAACTGGATCATCATTGTATCAAGACCTGCTTCCAGCTCTTGTGAGCGGTCAGACCTACACGCTGAGTTTCTGGTATCGCCCCACGACGATGGCCGTGACGCTCAATGGAGAATTGAGCACGACGGGCGTGACCGGCATCCCAGTGAAAGCCACGCCTGACACTTCCGTGGAGGGGAATTACCGGCGTCTGCTTGCCGGAGGCGCAGGACTGAGCGACTATCGCGCGTGGTTCAGTTCACATGCCGTCAATTCCAAGCGGCAGCTTTTTGAGATACTCTCGCAGTTCTGGGAGAATCATTTCGTCACGCAACACACCAAGAGCAGCGATTACCTGAGCGGCTTTGGTTACTCAGGAACGGAGCGGGGTATTCTGGCGACAGATTGGGAATGGCGCGAGATGACCAAGTGGCGCAATGCGATGCTCAACCCGAATTGCACCTTCTACGACATACTCAAGATCAGTGCCGAGAGTCCGGCGCAGATTGTTTATCTCGACACAGTGAACAGCAAAGGCAACGGCGCTAATATTGCCAATGAAAACTATGCGCGTGAACTGTTGGAGCTTTTCACTTATGGCGTGGACAACGGCTATGATCAGAATGACATCGTGGTCATGTCTCGCGCGTGGACTGGCTGGTCAGTGGAGTTTGTGGACGTGGCGAACGCGAGCAACCCATTTGCTGCCGCATCAGTAACGCTCTATCCCGGCTACAACTTCACCAGTAAAACGAACACGATCGGCACTTGGGCGTTCAATTTCAAAACAGCCAACTACGGGACGAACAGATCTCCGATTTTCCAGAGTAGAACTGTTCCGGCACGATTCGGCCCGCCGTGGGCTGGCGCGAGTTGTCAACTCGTGCTTCCACCTCGTCCGGCAGCCAGTACAAACGGGATACAAGATGGCTACGACGTCATCGCGCATCTCGCCAATCAGCCGTTCACGCAGGAATACATCAGCGTGAAATTATGCCGCCTGTTCGTGCATGATGAGTTCCCGAATCCGACCACGCTCACGGATTCCCCGGATTATTCGTTCTATGATTACACGGACCCGAACCGGTCTGCTGAGGCCGAACTCGTCCATCAATGTATGCTGGCGTGGGAGAACAGTTCGCCCAAAGGAAACCTGCGCGCGGTATTGGGCGTGATCTTCAACTCCGATCTGTTCCGCAGCCAGACGGCGAACGCGCAGAAGGTGAAGACGCCCTTCGAGTTTGTGACCAGCGCGGTTCGTGCGTTGCGCGCCAGCACAAACGGCGGCACGGGCATGACCGCCATCGCGGATGGTTACTCCGTCGCCTCGCCGCTGTCACGCATGGGCGGCATGAACCTCTTTGATCGCGATGCGCCGGATGGATATCCAGAGAATGGCGCGAATTGGGTCAGCGCGGGAACTCTCGTCGAACGCATCCGCTTCATCCAGTCGTTCCTGAATTCAGGCACAGGCGACGATGCAGGCAATCACCAGTGCGATCCTGTTGGCTTGTTGAAGGCGAGACTATCCTCCACCAGTTGGGGCAATGCTGGCGACGTGACAGACTATTTCCTCGGCATACTTTATCCGGCGGAAGGCGCGGCAAATCTCAAGCTGTATCGCGATGCCGGCGTCGCGTTCCTGAACACAGGGAACGACGGCATCGCATCATCACCGTTCACGTCTGGCCTTAGCGATTACGACACCCGCGTGCGTGGACTTGTCTCCATGCTGATGACGCTGCAACGATTCCAGGAGCAATAATCCATGAATAACTTCAACATCTACTCGCGCCGCACATTCCTCAGCCGCTCCGCCAAGGTCGGCATGGCTGCCGCTCTCTCCACGCTTGTGGACATCCCGTTCGTGATGAAACGCGCGCTCGCCGAGGGCAGCATCGGGTTGAACGGCAAAAAGGTTCTCTTCATCTGGTTGCGCTTTGGCAACGATGGCTTGAACAACATTGTTCCCATCGAGGACTCGGCCTACGCGACCATCCGCAACTCGACACGCATCAACAAAGAGGCTGGAGTGCTTTACACGGAGAGCGGGCCGATCTTTGATCCGACGGTCTATCTGAATAAAGACACGTTTCGCGGTACGAACGACAACGTCTTCGCTTACTCCAACGCCATCAAAACAGGCAACGGATTCGCCGCGCTGCACCCCGCGTTGAAGTTCCTCGCGCCCGTCTATCATGCTGGCGATCTCGCATTGATCCATCGCGTCGCGTATCCCAAGCAGTCGCGCTCGCACTTTGATTCGCAAAACTATTGGGAAAATGGCAACCCGAACAAAAACCTGTCCAAGGACGGCATCTTTTACCGCACCATCATCGAGTCCGGCCTGGCGAACACCGCGCCGCTCACTGGCGTCACGATTCAATCCGCTTTGCCGCTCATCATGCGCGGCTCGGCGGCGGCCATGACAAATCTCACCAATCCGACGCGTTACGACCTGTTGGGTATTCCCACGACCACAGGAGACAACAAAGCGTTCAACGCCATTGCGGGAGCGAATTATCATCCGTTCTCCAAGAAGCTCAGTCGCGAGATGCTCGACATGCAGTATGAAAACATGACCAATACGCTGCGCATCTTCGGCAATCTGGATTTCAACGAGACGGGAAATATTTTCCGCGACGATATCAAGACTGATGGCGACACTGCGTGGTATCCCGGCGTGAGCAACGATGCCGACGGTTATTATCTGTTCCCGACGACTGACGCAAAGAACGGCGGCAACACACGCCCCGCAGGCGGAGGAACTAACACCAACAAACGCGTTGTTCCGACCAGCGCGTACAATTCCGGCGGCACCGGTTTCATGAACAACTTGAAAGCTGCCGCGATGATCTTGAACAATACGGACGCCATCATCGCCGGTACCGAGCTTGGCGGGTTTGACACCCATACCACTCAAGGCGGCGCGATAGGCACTCACGCAAATCTGCTCCAGCAAGTTGGATGGGCGATGTATGCCTTGCGGAAATATTTCACCCGATACGCGGACAAGGCGACGTGGGAAAATACAGTCGTGGTCACGTTCTCCGAGTTTGGACGCACTTCTGTGGAGAACAACGATGCAGGCACGGATCACGCCGAGGCTGGTGTGATGTACGTCGCCGGTGGAGCAGTAAAGGGCTATGGCTCAACGAACGGCAACGGCGTGTTCGGTTGCAGCCCTGCTGATAGCGTGCCGTGGAAGCCCGGTCCGCGCACCACCAGCGGAGCCACATGCGGCACGATGTTCGCCGCCGGGTTCGCTGAAGGTTCGGGAACAGTCAATCCCGTCACCGCTGGGTACCTTCGCCGCGCGGTTGATTACCGCTCTGTTCTTGGCGAAGTCATCCGCAAGCATCTCGGTGCGACACAGAATCAGTTGAACCGCATCATCCCCGGCTATGCTGTTACCGGAGAAAATCTGCTGGGCGGCGGAATCTCCAGCATTGATAACGTGGCGATACGCGGCGAACTCGGATTGCTGTGAAGAATGTTCGCATGGTCGCCATGAGTCGAAGAGCGTTCCTGGTGGTGATCCTTTTGAAATTGGTTTTCTTGACCTCGGTTGATGGTATCGCCTCCACCAATCAATTCATCCCAGCCGCCGATACTTCGCTGTTGGAAGTTTCTCCCTCGAACAATCTCGGTGGATACTCCGGCATGAACGCTGGCACTACTCAGAACGGCCCGCGCACACGCGCGCTGTTGCGTTTCAATCTTTCCAGTTTGCCGACCAACACGGTGATTCAATCCGCAAAGCTCACGGTTCAAGTCACCCAACAACCGATTGACGGATACGACTTCACGGCGTTCGGATTGCATCGCATGTTCAGGACGTGGGGCGAGGGAAATAAAATTCCCGTGACCCAACCGGGACAGGGCGTGCCCGCGTCCGCCGGTGAAGCCACATGGTTATGCGCGTTTTATCCGACGAATCAATGGGCCGAACCGGGAGGTCAGCCGGGAACGGATTACTCTGCGATCGAAAGCTCCTTCGAGATCATCTATGATGTGGCCAATTCGCCTTATGTTTTTCCGTCCACACCGGAAATGGTGGACGATGTGCAATTATGGATTACGAAGCCCGCGAGTAATCACGGTTGGATGTTGCGTTGCGCGGATGAGTTCCCACGCTTCACTGCCCGGCGGTTTGGGACTCGCGAAGATGCAAACAACGCCCCGGTGCTCGAACTCAAGTATCTGGTCCCGCCTGTGCTGCAAATCTCCCGCGCGACCAATTCGCAGGTCGCAATCCGCTTCACGGCGTGGGCCGGGCATTCCTATGGTGTGTTTTACAGGAACTCGCTCAAGGCAGGAAGCTGGCTGTCGCTGACAAATATTCCGGCATCATCCACGAACTACACCGCTTGGATTCTTGAACCTTCGGCGGCAGGACAACGTAACTCTCGCTACCGCTTTTACAATCAACGCTACTATCGTGTCAGCGCGCAATAGCTTGGCTGACTCCTGTGGGAGTAATAGCCCACTCACCACCAATCATGCTTGCGGTCACCTCTCCTCTGTGTTGAATCACATTGGAAAACAGTTCTGCCAAATCACCAGAGCAGGGCAGAGCTATGATGTCTGCGAATGCGCCACGCTTCAGTTCTCCTGCTCTGCCTTGTTGTCCGACCGCGCGTGCGCCGTTCACGGTAGCCATCTTCAGGATTGTTGCAGGCGACACGCCATCATTCTTTGCCGCGAACGCCCGCATCTCCTCGAACATGTTGAGTTCGATAATCTGTCGCGGTTTCATCCGAACGGTGGCGAGGCTGTCCGTGCCAAGACAGATATTCACCCCGGCTCGTTGCAGCGAGACGAACGGGAACGCCGCGTGATTGAAGAAATCATGACTGCGTGGACAATGAACCACGCTCGTCCGATTCTGCGCGAGCAATCGGGCATCACCGCGCGCGAGGTGATTCACATGGATCGCCATGAGGTGTGAGCCGAGTGCATTGTGACGTGCGAGCAGTTGCACAGGAGAAACTCCGCCGCAATCACTCATGTCACGATTGTTGTTCTCAAGCCAGTGATGTAATTCCCCGCTCGCGTTCTTGAACATCTCGAACTCCGTGGCCGATTCGGCGATGTGTGTGGCGACGCGGAGATTTTGTTTGCGCGCGACAGCCGCAGCATGACGGAGCAGGGCAGGTGTGGTGGAATACGGCGCGTGGGGTGAAAGCCCCGCAGAACTATGCTCGTGTTGAAGTTCCGACAGCACATCCAGCGCATCGCGGAGGATCAATTCAGGTTTGCGACGGGTCTTCACGCCAGTCATTTCCAGAAGCGACAAGACGCGCAATGGGGTGGTGTTCCAGACATCCGGCAGAAGTTCGGGCACTGCCTCGATGTCGGCCACGGTGGTTGTGCCGGAGCGGAGCAGTTGTTTTGATCCGTTGATCCACGAAGTCGCGTAGTCGGAAAAACTCCAGTGCGCTTTCTCGGTGGTGATGAGCTTGATCCAGTCACAGAAACTTTTGCGCGGCGGAAACAGCCCCGCCATATCCGTGTAATCCAGGTGGCAATGCGCGTTGATCAAGCCGGGAAGCAGCACCGTCTCGCCGAGATCACAGACATCACCTCTGAAACGCTTGCGGATGTTTTTCCACTCACCAACTCCTAAGATGCGGCTTCCAGAAACTGCAACCGCGCCGTTCTCGATTGCCGGGCGGCAGATCGGGAGGACGACGCGGGAGCGGAGAATGGAGACGGAGTTGATGGCGGATGGTTGAGTGTGGATGGGCACGGCCAAGTCAGGTTCTGGTCTATCAACCATCAACTTTCCACCATCAACCCTCTGGGATCAGAGGCCGCGTTCTTTCAGTTTTTGTTTCGTCTTGGACGCCTCGGTGTGATGCCGCGCCTTGGCCTTGCTGTGGCGTTTGCGGATCTGGGCTTCAATCTTTTTGATCGCAAGATCTATCGCTGCATACAAGTCTTCTTCGCGATCTTCAGCGAACAGGTCAGGACCTCTCACTGCGAGTTTGACGGAGCAGGAGAACTGTTTTTCAGGTGCGCGGTTGTGATCGTGTTCAAGCGTGACGCGTGCGTCAATCGCCCGCTTGTCGAAGTGATCAAGCTTTTCGATTTTGGACACGACGTGATCTTCGATTGCTTTTGTCAGGGTGACTCCGTGCGGTATGAGGATCAGTTTCATATTTCAATGATGCAACTGACTCGCAACGAAATCCAGCGAAAGAAAGTTATCGCAAAGAAAAATTGAATCGCCGCTCCGCTTGGCCTTAAATCTGCCGCGTGCTAACCAAAGTCATCGCGGTCGCAAATCAGAAGGGCGGAGTCGGCAAGACCACCACATCGGTGAACCTCGCCGCGTGCATGGCTGCCGCTGGCAAGCGCGTGTTGCTATTCGATCTTGATCCGCAGGCCAATGCCACCAG
>JANPGI010000411.1:0-10063 GCA_031423875.1 Verrucomicrobiota bacterium
AACTGCTCGACACGTTTGGCGAGCCGCTTGGCATCAAAGTCATAAACCACGGCATCGCGGTTGGTGGAAACGCCCAACGAGTAGGTGCGAAAAATTGTCGGCACGCTCATGCCCGCCTTGGCATCCTTGCTGCCGATGGGCAGGAAGCCGTCAAATTCCTCGTCAGTGTCGTTGGTGATCCAGTTGCCCCGTTTGTCCGGCGTGAGTTTCTTCCATTTGATGCCTGCAATGGAGGCGGATTTTTCGAGGAACTGGTATTTCCGTTCCTTGCGCCAGTCCACCGGCACGGCGTGATAGAGGATTTTAGCCATTCCACGCTATGCTGCCAGAGTCGCCTTGATGTCTTGTTCTTGAGCCGGGTAGCCCATCAGGAGCGAGATGCTGCTGAGACGCTTAAGGTCATCCTCACGGAAGCTGTCGTTGCTGGTGTCGTAAATGGTGACGAATTGGTAGTGACCACGATGCGGCTGCAAATCAGACCACTTGCAAAATGCGTCGGTGCTCATGGTGTGGCTAGCCACAGAGCTGGGTGTTGAAAGGGTCTGCACCAAAGTTTCGCTACGGCGACCTTTCACTTTGAAATCCACCTTCACAGTTTTACCGAATTGGCCTTGAATGGAGAAACCGGGGTCATAGCTGGTGTCTGCAAGATCGAGAAATTCCTCGAAGTCTTCATTGAAAGCAGAGGCCACTCGAAGTCTCTGGGTGAAAGCCAAATCGGCGACGCGCAGGCAGGCTTGAGAAAGGCGAACCATTGCGTCTGGCAGTTGCTTGAGGTCACCTAAAATCAATTGGAATTGACCGCCTTCCTGGCTGACTTCTAAAACATGACAAATGTCATCAACCAGTTGCTTGCGCTTCTCAGTAGTCCAGAGCTTGAGGTTCAAGTCCAGTAACCAACCTGTGGTTTGACCCAAATCTGTGAGCAGCCACTTATCGAACAGTTCGGGCTTCGAGCCAAGAAAAACGTCAATGCCAGCACCATTGGGATATTGAAATGGAGTAGCCAGCCGCATCATGCCGTTGCGAATCACGTCACAACCCTTCACCAGTGAAAAGCCCGATACGGCAGTTTGAATTTGTTCGTTGGTCAGTTTCATGGTGTTTCGTCTGGAGCAAGGAACTTGCCTGTATGCTCAATACGCGCCTGACGGCAGAGGATTTCCCAAACTTGGCGTACTGACTTACCTACCAAATCTTGTCGCGCAAAAGCAGTCGGAAGATTTTGGCGCGGATCAGCTTCATCCATCAGGTCATTCTTGTGGGTTCTGCCCACGCTCTTGTGATGCATGTTGTTGACGCTGACGCGGCAAATCGGACCGAGTTGGCCGACGCGGAAATTGAACGTGAACGCAGGGATTTCGGGTTTGTATGTGCCATTCACAAACACATCCAATTCCAGTTCGTTTTCCACCTTGATGTTGTCGAAGGTCAAATTTGGACTTGTCGCCTTGCCAGCAACAAACGCGATGTCTGCCGTGATGCGTTTGCCAGGCAAATCGCGAAGCTGTTCAAATTCCTGACGATTCATGACTTTTATTTAGCACCGGGCTTGGACTTCCGCACGAACAAATTGATGCTCACGCCGACTTGGATGCCAAAGACGTTGTGCGTCGTGCCAGAAAGTTTTGGGTTCTTCCGCACATTGCCGCCGAGGTCGAGGACGTAGATCAGGTCGAAATCTTTATCGAGTTCCTTCCGCATTCCGTCAAAGGTCTTTTCGGTGATGAAACTGTTGTTGTTCACGAAACAAACAACGCCGCTCTCGCCGATGCGGTCGCTGGCGTGGCGGATGGCCTTGATATAAGGGTCAGAGAGTTTGCGGAGCAGCGTGGCTTGCGAGGCTTCGCCGTAAGTCACACTCACGCGGCGATCCAGTTCGGGATATTTGCGGTTCTTGTTGTTGTCGTTCTCGTCGGCTTGTCCGGCGTTGTAGGGCGGATTGGCGATGATGACGCGGATGGGGGCTTTCTTCTGCCGGTCAACGCGGGCGGAGTTCTTCTCGTTGAAGAAACTTAGTTCGGCCTGCTCTTTTTCCGCCGTCTGGAATGTATCCACAAGGCAGACGCCCTCGAACGGCTCGTATTTGCCGGTGGCCTCGTAGTAGGCGTGCTCGATGTTCATCGAAGCCACGTAGTAAGGCAGCAGCATGATTTCGTTGCAGTGAAGTTCGTGAGCGAACTTGTGCGGCAAGGCGGACTTTGGAATGTGTCGCATCAAGTTGACGATAAAATTTCCAGTGCCGGTGAAGGGATCGAGGATGTGAACGTCGCGGTCGGCGAGCGATTTTCCAAACTCGTCTTTCAAGACCTGCTCAACGCTGGCGACCATGAAGTTCACGAGCGGTTGCGGCGTATAGACGATGCCGTGCGTGTCGGCTACCTTCACGCAGAAACCCTGAAAGAAGCGTTCATAGACGGTGTTGAGAAACGTCTGCTTCTCGTGGAAATCGGTGATGGTGGCGGCGGCATTTTCAATTGCGCCGTAGAAATGCTCAAGGCTTTTGCTGAAATCGTCGCGGCTAAAGACGCGGGAGTTGAGCGCGGTGATGACGTTTTCGATTTCCTGTGCGATGACGTTTCGCTGCATGAAATCGGCGACGTCGAAGATTTTGCGGAAGATGCGTTCGGTGAGGATGTGCTGGATGATCATCTCCTCGACGGCTTCGATGGAGATGTTGGGATTGAGCGAGCCACGGCAGAGAGAGCAGAAGTCTTCAAACGCAGCGATGAACTTCTTGTTGGTCTGACGTTCCTTTTCGATGAGGGCTTTGAGGCTCTTGCCAATCTGCGGGACTTTGTCGCGGAATTCTTCGACGGCCTTTTCCCATTCCGCGATGGCAGGCGGCGCGAATTCAAGAAAAAGTGTGAGGACTTTTACGAGGTCGTCGGGGTTGGTGATGTCGGCTTCCCAGAACCGCTCGCCGTTCTGATAAAGCACTGCGCGGTCGGGCTGCCAGAAAAGAATGTTCTGTTTCGGATAGCCGATGGAGAACTTGTGTTTGATTTCCTTGTCGAGGTCGTCGGCGGAGTCCTTGGCTTCCCAGAGGCCGTGATTAAGCCCGTAGTTATCGAGCAACGCGCCGTCGGCGGAGGCATCGGCTTGGCCTTTGCGTTTGATGCGGTATTCGGGAACGAGCTTCCAATCAAACTGCCGGGCGCAGTGTTCGAGCAATTCCTGAAACGCAGAGCGAACGGCGGTTTCATGCTTGATGCCGAGCTTCGCAAATTTGGCGAGCGAAGCGTAATAGGCGGTTACGGCCTTGTGGGCTGGCTTGAGGGTCAGGCTCGGCATGGGTGACAAACTAATGAAGCACCCGGCAACTGGCGAGTGCGGTTTTCTTCCCAGCCTGTGATTCAAGCCAATCGCAGGCTTTTGGGAGCACATTGTTCCAGTGAAAGCTTCGTGCCCGCTCCAATGCCGCTACGCGATACGCCTCATACTTTTCCGGCTTGTTCAGCACAGCGATGAGTCCGTCCGCGAGTGATTCTGGGGTTTCAATTTTTGAGACGATGCCAGTTTGGTCGTGCAACGTGGATTCGATCAATCCTTCCACGGGATAAACTGCGGCGGGTGTTCCCATGGCGTTGGCTTCGATGACGTTCAACCCCCATCCCTCGCGTTGCGATGTGTGCAGCAGGAAATGAACATCTCGCAACAGCGTGTCCTTATCCGCCTCGGACAGTCTTCCGGCGAGCGTGACCTTGTCGCTGATGCCCAACTCGGTGACAAGACTGCGCAACAAACCCTCTGTCTCTCCGCCGCCTACGATGGTGAGGTGTGCGGGAATATTTTTGTTCGCGAGTTCTTTCACCGTGCGAACAGCGTGATCAATCCGTTTGTTGGGTGCGAGTCGCGACACGACCGCGAGCTTAAGCGGCGTGGTGATTGGTTTTGACTCCAGCTTCGTCAACGCAACCGTGTCCACGCCGTAGGGGATTTGCATGACGGACTTCACGCCGCGTGAGTGAAGGATGTCTTTGGTGCAACTGCTCGCCGTCCAGAACGGGACGTTCCGATAAAACCATTGCGTCCAACGTTCCTGCCATCGCCCGAGGGTGCTGATGGGCCACGGATAAAACGCGCTCCAGATCGGGCCAAGCACTTCGTGGATGTAGGAGACATTCTGCGTGCGACACCACAACGGCGCGAACCATGGGATGCCGTGATGTTGATCTATGACGAGATCAAAGGGCTTTTGTTTGCGATACCAGGAAATCGCCTTCAGCACTGAGCTCCCCATTCCACCACCGCGCACGAAATGGATGCCATCGAACGTTTCCTCAGTTGCACAGCCTTTGAACGCGTTTGCGAACCAATAGACCTCGTGTCCGCGCTCGGCGAGAGCCTTGAGGTAAGCGAGTGTGACGCGCTCCGCACCGCCTGCGAGAGGATTCTTGGGATCACGCCAATTGAGCATCAGAAAGCGCATGGCGTCAGAGAATAAAAATCACGCACAGAGTCTGGCGGAAGCAATTTTGGCTTGGCAACCACTTTTGTCTTTAACCGCGCCAATTATAGCAATGAAGCCGTTGCCGAAACGCTACGTTAAATCCGTTGACCAAGGCGGTTTGGCATGATTGAATCGGCGGCAGATCAAACCAGAAAAGACCCCGGGAATCCTATGAAAACTTCGTCGCTGACTTCACGGCTTGCCGCGTTTGTAGCCATCGCACTTTCAACGTGTTCGTTGGCGCACTCCCAGACCGTCATCATTTATCCGCAGGTGACTGTGGTGGACGCCAGCACGCCGGGTTATTACAACAGCGCACTCGGCACGATCTTGGATGGCACCGCGCCGCAGTTTCCACTGCCGCTTGGGTCTGGTGGTGGCGATCCATTGATTTACCCATCTGCCGAACCCAATCTAGCCGCCGCAACAAACGTCCTCGGCAACTGGCTCACGCCGCACTCAACGCTGAACGCCAACTGGCAGCAGTTGGCAAGCATCCCGGCCACTTGGGCTGGCAACACCGAGACGGCCATCATCTATGAAATCAACGGTGGCACTCATGGCATCACGAACCTGTTCGGCGATTTCGATGCGGACAACGGGCTTTTCATCTGGGTGAACGGTCAATTTAAGTTCGGTGCGCGTGGGCCGGGTCTGCCGTCTCCGGCGGGACAGTTTGAATATACCAATGTTTTTCTCGGCAACCTTCTGCCAGGCACCAATCGGATACAGATTCTCCGCGAGGATAATTTCGATGCCACGGGCTATCAGGTTCGGATCGCGGGAATCTCAAACAGTGTGTCCGCTCAACCCTCGACAATCCCGGTGGCATTGCAATCAGCCGCAGCCACATTTTCCCAGGTCAATCCTTCATTGGGATGGGATTTCCCGGTGCATAAGGCGATTGATGGAAACCTGACTGACAACCTTGGCTGGGCGATTGCAGTGTATAACCAAACCGAGAGCATCACCAACCAGACGGCAGTTTTTGAGACGGTCACAAATGTTGGTTTTGCCGGAGGAACACGCCTGACCTTCACGCTGATACAGGCGCATGATTTCGATTTCGTCTATCACATGCTGGGACGCTTTCGCATCTCGGTGACAACGGATGAGCGCAGTTTGTTTGCCGATGGCCTGCATACCGGAGGCGACGTGACGGCCAACTGGACTGTGTTGAATCCTGAAACAGTCAGTTCATCCAACGGTGCCACGTTGACCAAACTGGCTGACCTGTCTGTTCTGGCCGGCGGCACATTGCCCACTCAAGACACCTATGTCTTTTCAGCCACAACGACCCTGACGGGCATCACAGGAATCAGACTTGAAGCAATGGAAGACGCGTCGTTGCCTTACAATGGCCCGGGTCGTCAGCCGTTGAACGGAAATTTTGTGCTAACCGAATTCCTCGTTCACGCATCGCCGTCGTCTGTTTTAGATTGTGTTCCCGCCGTGCCAAATCTCTTGAGTTGGTGGAAAGCCGAAACGAGCGGTTTCGATTCCATCGGCACCAACACCGGAACATTTCCATATGGCATTGCCTACACCAATGGCGTGGTTGGGCAGGCATTCGATTTCGATGGCAGCCAGCGGCGCGTGAGCATCGCCGATAATCCAGCGTTTCAATTGACGAATGCAATGACCCTTGAGGCGTGGGTTTATCCGCGTGCCTATGGTGGGTTCATCACATTCCGAGGCGACAATCGTGGCGGTCTGGATACGTGGACTCTTGATACTTATCAGACTGGCTTTGTGAATTTTCAGATTGATGATGAGGCGAATAATTACGCCTCTGTTCTCGCACCCATTGCGTTGAACCAATGGCAGCATGTAGCCGCCACCTGGGACCGGACGAGTAGCAGCATGAAGATTTATATCAACGGCAACCTCGTTCAGCAGACGAACACCAGCATCATCCCTGTCGGCGTTCTTGATCCGTCGTCTGAGCCGGCCATTGGCATCGGTAATCATGGCGGCACATTCCATCAATTTCCATTCAACGGACTCATTGATGAACTGGGCATCTTCAATCGCGCTCTGACCGCTACAGAGATTCAAGCTATCTACTCCGTCGGCAGCGCGGGCAAGTGCGCGGTGACCAATCCGCCCGGGGTCAACTGCGCGCCTGCACCGTCGGGATTGGTGAGCTGGTGGGGTTTGGAAGCCAGCACACAGGATTCAGCGGGAAGCAATCACGGCACGCTGGCTGGCAACACGAGCTTCGGTCAAGCCAAGGTGGGGCAAGGGTTATTTTTCGATGGTAGCGCCGATGTCGTTTCAGTCGGAAGCGCCACGGCATTGCAATTGCAGGATTTTTCGATTGAAACATGGGTTCGACGGACAAGCACCGCGCAGGTTTCCTTTGGCTCTTACGGCAACGGTGTCATCTTCGGATTTGGACAGAACGGCTATGGACTTTACCTTGATCCTAACGGCGTCCCGGCCCTGAGCAAGATAGGCATCAACGAAACAAAACCTGCTGTCAGCATCACCGACACGAACTTCCATCATCTGGCTGTGACGAAATCCGGCAGCACGGTGGTTTTTTATGTTGATGGCGTGTCCTATTCCGCACCGGCCTATGATCCTGGTTTCACCTTTGCTACGGTCGCCGCCATCGGAGCGCGCGGTGACAATCTGGACAACAGCTTCCTAGGAGTGATTGACGAAGTGAGCGTTTACAACCGGGCTTTGACGACGAATGAGATTCAGTCGATCTACAACTCCAGCACCGCAGGCAAATGCCCGCTCCCGCCGCCGCCACTCATCACGCAGCATCCGTTGGATAGCACCGTCAACGCCAATGCCACGGCGCAATTCACCGTAGCCGCCACAGGTGCGCCGACGTTGCGTTATCAATGGTTCTTCGCGGGCAATCCACTGCCGAATGCGACAAACACATCGCTCTCCATCCCGAATGCGCTGCCGATCAACCAAGGCACTTACTTCGTGACCGTCTCTAACGACTTCGGATTCGCGATCAGCTCCAATGCCACACTCACCGTGTTGACGTTCCCGCCGGTCATCACGCGTCAGCCCACAAACACCGCCGTCATCGTTGGCAACACGGCCAGCTTGTCGGTGCAAGCCACGGGTTCGGTCACACTCGCGTATCAATGGCTGCTCAATGGCTCGCCGCTTGCGGGCAAGACCACCACCACGCTTTCGTTCACCAGCGTTCAATTCACCAACGCGGGCAATTACTCTGTCATCGTCACCAACCCCTACGGCGCGGTGACGAGTTCCGTGGCGACGCTCACCGTGAATCCGATCCCGCCGTGTGTGGCTGTGCATGATGGCTTGGTGAGTTGGTGGAAGGGCGAGAACAACGCGATTGATAATTGGGACTCGAATAATGGTTCAAGCCCGTTTGGTGCAAGCTCGATTGCAGGCAAAGTTGGCCTTACTTGGCGCACCCCGTTTATCAGCGTCAACGACTCGCCCTCGCTCCGCGTGACCAACGGCCTCACACTCGAAGCTTGGGTCAACCCCTCTACACTCAGCAGCGTGCGTGTTCTTGTGAGCAAGTTTGATTATCCACTGTTCCAACCCGGCGTAAGCCAAAGTGCCTATCTGCTCGGCACGACCAACAACGGCGCGCTGTTCTTCACGCTCACACCCAACGGCTCGGTGCGCACCAACACCACGCTCGTGACCACCAATCTCATTCCGTTGAATCAGTGGACGCACGTCGCCGCGACTTATGACGGCTCGGTGATGCGGCTCTACATCAACGGTTCTCAAATCGGGCAGACAAATTACACAGGGAAAATATTCCCGGGCAGCGCACCGCTCGGCATCGGTGGTTTCCCGGGCGGAACTTCTTCACCGTGGCAATACTCTGGGTTGATTGACGAAGTCTCCCTCTACAACCGCGCGCTCTCCGCCGCCGAAATCCAATCCATCGTCGCGGCTGACCTCACTGGCAAATGTCTCGCACCGCCGGTCATCACGCAGCAACCGCAGGATCAGATCGTGCCGCTGGGAGAAGATGTGAAGTTCACCGTGGGTGTCTCCGGCAGTCGGCCACTCGCCTATCAGTGGTATTTCAACGGATCAAACCCGCAGAACAGAATCATTGGCGCGACCAACGCCTCGTTGATCATCGAAAAAATCCGCACCAACAACGCTGGCTTCTATTTTGTCACCGTCACCAACAGCGTCGGCTCGAACTTCAGCGCCCGCGCCCAACTCAGCACATTGCCAGCTCCGTCGTGCGTGGACGTTTTGCCCGGCATCATCAGTTGGTGGCCCGGCGACACAAGCTTACTCGACGCCATGGGGCTGAATAATGCCGCCTCGTACTCGCCCGGCACGTATCCCACGGGCAAGATCGGTTCAGCATTCACTTTCAACGGGATCAACAGCCGCGTGGCAGTGAACTCAACTGCTTCATTGAATTTCACGAACAACCAGAACTTATCCATCGAGATGTGGATCAAGGCAGCGAACACCAACTCTGCAAACGCCAATGTTCCCCTGCTTGAGAAACGCGACACCGTAACCACGGGCTGGCTGGGATACTCACTCTCGCTCAATAACGGCAAGCTGGCGTTCGCGTTGGGCGCGATCAAATCTCCAGCAGGCGGCACAACCAACCAGATGTTCATCTCGACTGGACCTGACCTGCGCGACGGGTTCTTCCATCATGTCGCAGTCACCTTGAATCGCGCGGAAAACAATGGCGGCGTGCTTTACGTGGACGGCTCCCCAGTTTTGGTGTTTGATCCGCGCATCTCCACCAACTCCCTTGTGAACCAGCTCCCGCTCTATATCGGAGGGCCCGCAACAACCCTTTCCAACTCCTACTACACCGGCTTGATTGACGAACCTGCCATCTACGGTCGCGCGCTCACGCCTGTGGAAATCCTTTCCATCCGCACCGCTGGCGCAGCGGGGCGTTGCAGAACAAAGCCCCTCATACTGACACAGCCCGTGGGTGGATTGGTCGCGCTGGGCTCAAACTTCACCATGAGTGTGGTTGCCATCGGCACTCCGCAACTCCGCTACCAATGGCGACAAAATAACGCGTCTTTGAACGGCGCAACAAACTCCACCTTGACACTCAGCAATGTCTTCAGCTACTCACTCGCGGGCACTTACTCGGTCATCGTTTCCAACGCGTTTGGCTCCGTCATCAGTTCGAATGCGATCGTTGTCATCAGTAATCGCCCACCCACAGCTCTCTCTGGGTCATTCGCAGTCAACGAAGACAGTCCGATTGATGTGTTGTTGACCGGCACTGACCCTGATGGAAACAATTTGACATACTCCATCGTCACTCAGCCGACCAACGGAATCCTCTCCGGCCCGGCCAACAGCCGCTTCCGCGTCTATACACCGCGCCTGAATTACAACGGCCCGGACTTTTTCACCTACAAGGTCAACGATGGCTTCTCGGATTCTGCCATCGCCACCATGAGCATCACCGTCCGCCCCGTGAATGACGCGCCCACGGCGGCATCTCAAGAAGTCGCCACGGATGAAGATGCGCCCCTCAACATCACGCTCCAAGGCAGCGATGTGGATGGCGACATCATCAGCTTCGAAATCGTGCAACAACCCGTTCACGGCGTCTTGAGCGGCACCTTGCCGAATCTGACGTACACA
>JANPGI010000412.1:0-10872 GCA_031423875.1 Verrucomicrobiota bacterium
GCGGGCGACGATGATGTCGGCCACCACTGCCGCTCCGGGTTCGGCTGCGGAGCAGGTGTGGGAACTGCCTAGGGTGATTGCAACGGCGAAGAAGGTGGTCAGGAATTTTATTTTCATAATAGTACCTTTCTGTTCGTACGATATTTCCATTTTTGCGGGGTATCAAGTCAGTTAATCGCCGGTTGATAGGTGGGGCGAGCGTCCTTGCAAGCCGTCGTCCCCTGGCTCGTCAGTAGCCTCGCCCCACCAAACATCGTCAAGCCACACCCATTCTCGACAAACCTGCCGCGCTCCCGCTAAATTGCCCGCGATGTCTTTGGTCAATCAACCGCTCGTCATTGCCGGTCGCACGTTTCACTCCCGCCTGATCCTGGGCACGGGAAAATTTTCCTCGCCCGAAGCCATGCGCGATGCGCTCGCCGCCAGCGGCACGGAAATGGTCACCGTGGCCCTGCGCCGTGCCGACTTGACCGGCAAGAAAGACCCGTTCGCCAACATCCTTGAGTTCGTTGACCCCAAAAAATATCTATTGCTGCCCAACACCAGCGGCGCGATGAATGCCGAGGAAGCCGTGCGTCTCGCGCGTCTCGCCGTCGCTGCCGGTTTGCCGAAATGGGTGAAGCTCGAAATCCATCCCGACCCGCGCTATCTGCTGCCCGATCCGATTGAGACGTTCAAGGCGGCGGAGATTCTCGTGAAGGAAGGTTTCACCGTGCTGCCTTACATCAACGCCGATCCGGTGCTGGCGAAACGCTTGCAGGAAGTCGGCTGCGCGACGGTCATGCCGCTGGGTTCGCCCATTGGCTCGAATCGTGGCATCCAGACGCGCGATCAAATCCGCATCATCATCGAGCAAGCCACCGTACCCGTCGTCGTGGACGCGGGCATCGGCGCGCCAAGTCACGCGGCGGAAGCGATGGAACTCGGCGCAGACGCTGTGCTAGTGAACACCGCCATCGCCATCGCCACTGATCCGAATCGCATGGCTGTCGCGTTTAAGATGGCCGTGGAAGCCGGACGCGCTGCGTATGAATCCGGCCTCGGCGCACAATCACAGATCGCCAGCGCGACGAGTCCATTGACGGGATTTTTGGATTAACGGACGGTTGACTTGCCTCACACCTGCTGACAATTTTTCACCATGACTGCAACGATGATCATCAAAGAAATTCACGCGCTGCCAGCGCGGGAGAAGGCCAAGCTGTTGAAGCATCTGGATCGCGAGCGTGAACAGGCTGAGGAGCAGGATGACATCCGGCTATTCGACGATGCACGCCAGGAAACCGACGGACAAAAACCGACGGGACTTCGACAGTTTCTCAAGCAAGCCAAGATCAAGGTGTGAGCTACGCGGTTGACATCCACACGCCTGCCAAGAAAAGCCTTTCCCGGCTGCCCGACCACATCCAAACCCGCATCGCGCGCTCCATGCTTTCACTTACCGAGATTCCGAGGCCAACAGGCGTCGTTAAGTTGTCCAACCGCGATGCGTGGAGAATACGCGTCGGGGATTATCGCGTGATCTACACCATTGACGATGCCCGGAAGCAAGTCGTCATCTACGCCATCGGCCATCGCCGAGAAATTTACCGTTGAACTATTCTGGCCAACCGGTTTCCTCGACTGATTTCATCCCATGAATCGAAACAAACTTCCCATCGCCCGCGTAAAACAATTACTCGCTGCTGCGGCCAAGTCCCGCGTCCTCGTCGTCGGCGACGTGATGCTAGATCACTTCATCTGGGGCAGCGTGGCGCGCATTTCACCGGAAGCACCCGTGCCTGTGGTGGATTTTCAACGAGAGAGCTTTATGCCCGGCGGCGCGGCGAACGTGGCCCGCAATCTCGCTGCGATGAAGCTATCCACGGAGATTTTCGGTGCAGTCGGACGCGATGTCGCTGCGGGACAGCTCGCGACAATTTTGAAGGAACAAGGCATCGGCTGTCGCGGGCTTGTGGCATCTGAATCACGACCCACGATCAAAAAAACGCGCATCGTGGCGCATCAACAGCAGGTCGTGCGTATTGATCGCGAATCGAGAGAAAATCTGGACGCACCGCTCACGCGCCGATTGCTCGCACTCCTGAAAAAAGAAATCCCGAAAGCCGACGCAGTCATCGTTGGCGACTACGGCAAGGGCGTTGTCACGCAGCCGCTGTTGAACGAAATCAAAACTCTTTGCCACGACTGCGGTGTGTGGCTAAGTCTCGATCCCAAGCCGGTGCATCATCTGAATCTCGGCGGCCTCTCGCTCATCACGCCGAATCGGAAAGAGACGTTTGAACTCGCGAATCTGCCGGACGACACAAGGAACACAAATCCACTCACGGATAAAAACCTTATGGCCGCTGCCGAACGATTGTTGAATGAGATTCGCCCCGCCGTGCTACTCATCACACTCGGAGAACTCGGCATGTTGCTTTGTCAGCGAGGTCAGAAGCCGTTCCATATTCCAACGTTGGCGCAGGAAGTCTTCGATGTTTCCGGTGCGGGTGACACTGTCATCGCCACATTCACACTCGCCATCGCTGCCGGAGCTTCGCCCGTCGAAGCTGCGATCATTTCAAATCACGCTGCTGGAATCGTCGTCGGCAAAGTCGGCACGGCCACGGCCAGCGTTGAGGAATTGTTGGCCAGTTTCGCGAAATGAGTTCTCCCAAGATCACGCCCTCTGACATCCGCGCCATGAAAGCGCGCCGCGAGAAGATCGCCGCGCTCACGGCTTATGATTTCCCCACGGCGAAGTTGTTGGACGAATGTGGCGTTCCCTTTCTGCTCGTCGGCGATTCGCTCGGCATGGTTGTGCTCGGTTATCCGAACACCACACATGTGACGATGGCCGAGATGGAACATCACACCTGCGCCGCCACACGCGCCAAACCTCGCGCATTAATCGGCGCAGACTTGCCGTTCCACGCCTACGATTCACCGGAACAGGCATTGGCAAACGCACAACGACTCGTCAGCGCAGGTGCGGAATACGTGAAGGCCGAGGGTGGACGTGAAATTCTACCGCAAGTGCGCGCCATCATCGGCGCTGGAATTCCATTCGTCGGCCACATCGGGATGTTGCCGCAACACGTCCTCGAAGAAGGCGGCAAATATCGGATCAAAGGTCGCGACGATGCAGGACACGCCAAACTTCTCGATGACGCTGCGGCTTTGGCAGAGGCTGGAGCATTCGCTGTAGTTCTGGAATTAGTCACGCCAGTCGTAGCCAAAGAGATCACGGAACAGTTCCCCTTCGCGACCATCGGTATCGGCTCCGGGCCGGATTGCGACGGACAAATCCTAGTGACGCCTGATCTCATTGGAACTTACCCGTGGTTCACACCAAAGTTTGTGAAACAAGAGATGAATGCGGCGGAGCAAATTCGGTCAGCGATAGCCCGTTGGAAATCTGCGTTGTAGCCTGAAAAGTAAGCGCGGGGGTTTTCACCGCCTCGCACGATTTTAATTTCGATTCAACTCACCGCACTGTCGTCATCCCTGCACCCCGTGGCATTACCGGTGGCGCATCCGACAGATGCCGATTCGCCAACCCCCGCTTCCGCATCCGCGTGAAGACATACAGATTAAAGAAGTGCATGAAACCCAGCACCAGCAAGACCATGCCGATCTTTGTGCTAAGACTTTCCAGACACTCCTGTGCTGTCGCCGCCGTCACACCGTATTTCAGCGCAAGCGTCACGTAGCCTACGTTGATCAGATAGAACCCGACAACGAGCAGGTGATTGACCGAATCCGCAAGCTTCTCGTTCCCCAGAAAACTATCCACGAGGAAGATGCGACCGTTCGTATGCAACGTCCGGGCGACCCAGACAGTGAGCGCGATACTGATGGCGAGGTAGATGAGGTAGGCAGTGATGATCCAGTTCATAATCGGTTTCCTTTCTTTGTTTCCGTATTTTCTGTCCTGACAGAAATATAATAAACCGGTTGTAAAGCTATGCAAGTGGAATTTTGGCTGCCGTTGAACTGACTGGATGCTACTCGGCGGGATTCTCAGCGTTCAGATGGTTTCGAGCAAAGGTGAAGTCCTCGACAGGTTTGCCTGCAATCAGATGCTCTTGGATGATACGCTCCAAAACTTGCGGCGAACAGTCGTGATACCAGATGCCTTCAGGATAAACGACCGCGATAGGTCCGCGCATACAGACTCGTAGGCAATTGGCTTTGGTGCGGAAGACCAGCGGTTGCGGGCCGACCAGTCCAAGCTCTTTCAGTCGGCGTTTGAGAAACTCCCACGAGGCAATCCCCAGCTCTTTCGAGCAACACTTAGCTTCCGTTTGATCTGCACAGAGAAATATGTGCCGGCGAAACTTTTCCAGACCAAGCTTCTCGACTTCTGCTTTCAGATCGTCATCCATCGGATCAAAGCTCCTGCGGGTGCATCATCAGATACGTGACGCGACCCAGCAATCGCCCCGCCGCGCCGCCGTCCAGCACGCGATGATCAAAGCTCAACGTGAGATGCGCTTCGGTCACAGGCACAAATTTGTCCGTCTTCTCATCCCAACGTTGGGACTTACGACCAGCCCCCATGCCGAGCAAAATAGTTTGCTCCGGCAACGGAATCGGCGTAGCGATGGTCAGTCCGAACGTGCCGTAATTGGTCACCGTGGCAATCGAGCCGCCAGTGGCATCAGCGGGTAGTTTCCGCGCTCGCGCCAGTTCCACTAGCTTGTTATAGCGATCCACCAACTCAGCCAGCTTCTGCTTGTCGGCGTTGCGGATCACAGGAACGAGAACACCGTCATCTGCCTCCACAGCGAAGCCAACATCAATGGACGAAGGATGAACAATGTTGCTGCCGACGAGTCGTCCAGCAGGCGCGCTGTTTTCCGAAAGAGCAATGGCCAGCGCACGCAAAGCATAGAGTGCCGGACCGGGCTTGTTTGCCTGCGCCTTGCGATGCGCGAGCAGCGGCTCTAAATTCACCGGCATTCCGACTGTCGCGAGAGGTCGCGTCCAACTCCGACGCATCGCATCCGCCACGGCGATACGCATCGAGGACGCAGGCGTGAGTTTTTGTTTCTCCAGACTCGCGATATATTTCTCGAAGTCCTCGACCGTCACGCGGCCCGCCGCACCGCTGCCCGCCACGCCGGATAGATCAGCGGCGTGCAGACCGAGTTCGTTCATGCGCGCTTTCAATCGCGGCGAAATATATCCCGCACCCGCAGTATGGGCTGGCACAGGCAATCCACGCACCGTTGGCTGCACTCGCGCCTCGGATGTTTTACCACCCTCATCCGTCGTGCCTTGTTTGGCGTCGTTCCGAACTTTCTCCACATGCACTGTATCCATTCCCGTCCGATCCGCATCTTCCTTGCTGACCTGAATCTCTCCTAGCACTGCGCCCACGGGATAGCTCTCGCCGATCTGAGCGGTGAATTTTTCGATGACTCCGCGCGATGGCGAAACCACGTTCATGTTCGCCTTGTTCGTCTCGACTTCGATGATGTCCTGATCTGTCTCGACGGTGTCGCCGGGTTTGACGAGATAACTGACGATCGTGGCCTCGGCGATGGATTCACCGAGCTGCGGCATGATGATGGGAACTTGCGGCATGATATTAACCTCCAAACTCCAAGCACCAAGCTCCAATAAGAAAAGCGCACACGTCAGCATTGATGCTTGGTGTTTGGTGCTTCTCTGGATGTTGGATGTTGGATGTTGGTGCTTTCATTAGCGTTGTAAAACTTTTCTCGCAGCGTCAGCGATGCTGCGTGCGGTGGGGCGATGCGCGGACCAGAGATTGGGATGATACGGCACGGGTGTGTCTTTGGCGTTGTGCCGTTGCGGCGGAGCATCAAGCAAATCATAGCCCTCGCACACGACGCGCGTGATAACTTCCGCCGTCACGCCGCCCCACGGCCAAGCTTCGCCGACGCAGAGCAATCGCCCCGTCCGAGCGACACTCGCCATCACCGTGTCTGTGTCGAGCGGTTTCACGGAACGCAAATCCACGACCTCGACTTCCCAACCTTCGCTACGAAGTTCGTCAGCGGCGGCTAGAGATTCATGCACCATCGCACTGTAAGTCACGAGCGTCAGATCGCGACCGACACGGGCGATGCGGGCTTTACCCACAGGCAATGCCTCCGTCGGCAACGCGTCCGCCTTGAGATGGTAGTAGAGGAATTTGTGCTCGCAGAAAATCACCGGGTCATCAATCGCCACGGCTTCGAGCAACATGCTGTAAGCATCTTCAACCGTGGCGGGCGTGAGAACCACCAGTCCGGGATAGTGCGCGTAAATCGCCTCCATCGTCTGACTGTGAAACGGGCCACTGCCCGCTGTGCCGCCGCAGGGAAGCCGCACCGTGATCGGGCACGAAATGTTCGTTCGCCAGAACATCGTCGCTGCTTGGTTGACGATCTGATTGAACGCCACCGTGGAAAAATCCGCGAACTGCATTTCCAAAATTGGGCGCATCCCTTCGAGAGCCGCGCCGATTGCCAAACCCGCCATCGCGTCCTCAGCGATAGGAGCGTCTAACACGCGACCGGGAAATTCTTTCGCCAAACCCTTTGTCGCCTTGAATGCACCGCCGAACGATCCGACGTCCTGCCCGTAAATGAACACGCGTGGATCATCCCTAAGCGCCTTGGCCTGCGCTTCACGGATGGCTTCGAGATAGGTGATGCTCATGCGCGACTATTCGTTTCCTTCTTGAAGATTTTCTGTGGAAAGTGCGGCCCAATAATTGTCAGCAAACGGATCAGGTCCAGGTTCGCGTTGTGCGGCGGTTGTCGCTTCTTCCACTTTTTGAACCGCCTCAGCCCGCCACTTCGCGAGAGTAGCAGCGTCCGCCCAACTTTGCTGCGTGAGATAGGCTTCGGCGAGCTTCATGCAATCGCGTCCGAGATCAGACGCTTTCAACTTGGTTTCAATATACTGTGCGTCGTCGTGTTCGCCATGTCCGCAAAGGCGCAGCAGGTTGGCGACGACGAGTTGCGGGCCTTGATCGGCGCGGGCGCGTTCGATGGCTTCGCCAACGACTTTGAGACACGCGCTGAGATTCGTCCCGTCCACTTCGTAACCGGGAATGCCGTAGCCCACTGCGCGATCCACCAGCGAGCGACACGCGAACTGCCGCTCCGTCGGCGTCGAGTAGGCGTATTGATTGTCCGCTACGACCATGACAAGCGGGAGTTTTTCGACCGCCGCCTGATTCATTGCCTCGTGGAAAGAACCCGTGGAAGTCGAACCATCGCCGCAGCAAGCGACGCCGACCGTGCCTTTGATGCCGCGCATCCGGCGGGCGAACAACCCACCATTCACCACGGAAATCATCGCACCGAGATGACTGATCATCGCAAGTTGACCTTCCTTGGGACGACCACGATGGATGTTTCCGTCGCGCCCACGCATCGGGCCGAGAGAAGAGCCGAGGAACGTTCGTGCAGCGTCGAGGACAGATTCGTTGAAAGCGAGCCGCCCCGCCATATCGCGGATGAGCGGTGCAAAAATATCTCCCTCGCGCAGCCCCACACCGATGGAAACGCTCAACGCCTCCTGCCCGCGCCCAAGAAAGACGCCGCCGAGAATTTTCCCCGCGCGATAAAGGCTGGCAAGTTTGTCATCCAGAACGCGCGCCAGCAGCATGAAGCGATACGCCTTGATGTGCAGATCACGCGTGGCTGAAACGTCTCCGACAGATTTGGGTTCGCTCACCGATTGAACCATGCGTGAAAGTTACGACGCAGACGCTTGCGGGCGCAACGATTCTTTCGCTACAAGAATTGCGATGAGGCAATTATTTGCTCGCCTTGAACCCAATGTTTTTTATTGCCCGCTTGCTCGTTACGTCTCCCCTCTGCAAAATCACCTCACATGAATCTGGCCGCAGCCTTTGATCAATCTGTCGCAACACACGCAGAAAAGCCCGCTGTCTTCTGGGACGAAAAGGAATTCACGTTTGCAGAGCTTCGCTCGCAATCATCCAACGTCGCCGAAGAACTCACCAAGAAGTTTGGCGTCAAACTGGGTGACCGCGTCGGGCTTTGGCTCAAGAACCGCCCGGAATTCATTCCCGCGTTGTTCGGCATTCTCAACACCGGTGCGGTGGTCGTGCCCATCAACAATTTTCTCAAGCCAGATGAAGTGAGTTATATCCTGACAGATGCGGGCATTGATGTGTTAATCACTGACGCAGAACTCGGCGCGCACTTCCCAGCCCTGTCCGTCACGCGTCCGACATTGCGAATGCTCAACATCGAGGAAGCCATCGCCAACCAATCTGAAATCGTAAATCGTAAATCTGAAATCGTAAATCGAGCCGCAGGCAACCTCGCTGTCATCATCTACACCTCCGGCACCACGGGGCGTCCCAAAGGCGCCATGCTCTCGCACGGCAACCTGCTTCACAATGTCGCAAGCTGCCGGATCGTCTTGGACACGCTTGAGTCAGATCGTTACGCCGTGCTGCTCCCGATGTTTCATAGCTACATGCTCACAGTGGGAATTCTTCTTCCATTGCTCAACGGCGCATCCATTGTCCTCATCAAATCCATGAACCAGCCGCAGCAGATGCTCCGCGAGATGTATCAACGCAAAGCAACCTGTCTCCCTGCGATTCCGCCATTCTACCGCACGCTTGCCAACGCCAATCTGCCCGCAAGACTTCCGTTCCGGATTTGTGTCAGCGGCGCTGCGCCCTTGCCGGTTCAAGTGTTGAAAGATTTTGAGGCGAAGCATCAGATTCCCATCATCGAAGGTTACGGCTTGAGCGAAGCCAGCCCCGTGGTCACGAAGAATCCTTTTCGAGGCGTCCGCAAACCCGGCTCGATTGGCCTGCCGATCCCGAACGTGGAAGTCAGCATCCAGAACGATGCCGGACAATTACTCGGCTCAAACGAGACTGGCGAACTCTGCGTGCGCGGCGGCAACGTCATGTTGGGTTATTGGAACAAGCCCGACGAAACTGCGAAAGCCATGCGCGGCGATTGGTTGCTCACGGGTGACATCGGCCATCGCGACGACGACGGCTATTACTACATCACCGACCGAAAGAAAGACATGCTGCTCGTCAACGGCATCAACGTCTATCCGCGCGAAGTCGAAGAGATCATCTACCAATTTCCAGGAGTCAAAGAAGTCGCTGTGATCGGCATCCCCGACGCCCGCAAAGGCGAACAACCTCTCGCCTTCGTCGCAGCAGCCGATGGAGTGACGTTGGATGAAAAGGCGCTGATTCAATTTCTCCGGCAGAAACTTGCTGACTACAAAGTGCCTCGCCGCATCGTGATCGTTACGACACTGCCACGCACCGCTACGGGAAAAATCTTGAAGACAGCACTACGTCAGCAGGCGAGTTCGATGAACGCCTGACACCGCCGCGCGATATGTTTGCTTGAGAATTGCTGAACGAAGAAAGACCGTCTCTTCAATCGCGCAGCTTCGGTTTCGACCGGACAATTTTCTTCCGCTCCACACGCGCAGACTTTTTGGCCGCAACTTGAATAGCCCGGTTCGCCCAGATGATCGCTTCGTTGCGATCTTCCAAGACATCCGGTGGCAATTCGTAGTAGTTCATGGTCATCACGCGCCCTTTCATCTCGTAGGTGAACGGCGACATGCCGCGCGCCTCAAAGTCAGCGCGCGTCGTCTCATCCACTTTGAAGAAAACCCGCCCCTCGTCCAGAATCCCAAAGAAATGTTCTGCGGAATATAGCCCGTGCGCGCCGAACATAGCCTTGGCTCGCAACTCCGGTAGCCCTGAAATCTGATCCAGCACGAAGGATTTGAAGGAGTCGTCCGCCATACGCTACCTCAAGGCTGCCGTCACAATCGTCTGCGCTTCGGCGATGATAGTGTCGAGATGCGCCTCGCCTTTGAAGCTCTCGGCGTAAACCTTGTAGATGTTCTCCGTGCCGGACGGACGGGCGGCGAACCAGCCGTTGGCCGTCTCCACTTTCAATCCACCGATGTCGGCATGATTGCCGGGCGCGCGCGTGAGCTTGGCCTTTATCGCATCGCCAGCAAGCGTGGTCGCTGTGACAGCATCGGGCGTGAGTTTCTTGAACGCCTTTTTCTGTTCCGGCGTGGCGGCGGCATCAATGCGTTTGTAGCTCGGTGCGCCGAACTTCCCGGTGAGTTCCGCGTAATGTTGGCCGGGGTCTTTGCCGGTCGTCGCGCAAATCTCAGCCGCGAGCAGGCCGAGGATCAATCCATCCTTGTCCGTGCTCCACACGCTGCCATCGCGCCGCAGGAAACTCGCGCCTGCGCTTTCCTCCCCCCCGAAACACACGCTGCCATCCGCGAGTCCGGGCGCGAACCATTTGAATCCCACCGGCACTTCCATGAGCTTACGACCCAATGCACCGACCACGCGATCAATGATGCTGCTGCTTACCAAAGTTTTTCCGACGGCGGAGTTTTTGTTCCACAACGGACGATGCGTCAGCAGATAGTTGATCGCGACCGCGAGATAATGATTCGGGTTCAACAAGCCCGCCGACGGCGTGACGATGCCATGACGATCCGCATCAGGATCACAACCGAACGCGACGCTGAATTTGTCCTTCAATCCCACGAGGCTCGCCATCGCGTAGGGGCTGGAGCAGTCCATGCGGATTTTTCCGTCGTGATCCACAGTCATAAAACCGAATTGCGGATCCACCCTCGTGTTCACGATGGTGATGTCGAGACCGTAACACTCCTTGATGGGCTGCCAGTATTGCAACGACGCGCCGCCGAGCGGATCAATACCGATGCGAACTCCTGCCGACTTGATCACATCCATATCAATCACCTCGCTAAGCGTGGCGACGTAAGGCGTGATGAAATCGTGCAGGTGCGTGTTGCTGGCTTTCAACGCGGATTCGTAGGTGATGCGTTTCACATCGCGATTGCCGCCGCGCA
>JANPGI010000413.1:0-3707 GCA_031423875.1 Verrucomicrobiota bacterium
ACGACTCGTCACCTCGTCGCCTACAATTTCACTTCCCGCCGCCGATCGCGCGCTCCAGCTTCGCCACGGCCACGGCGTAATCATGTTTGGCCTCGATCTGCGTCGTGCGGGCTTCGGTGAGCGCAGTCTCGGCATTCAACACATCGAGCTGTGTGCCAGCGCCGTTCTCAGCACGGGTTCTGGCCAGACGCAACGCTTCGTCCGCCTGCTCCTGAACTTTCTTCTGCGATTCCAAAACCTCTCGCGCTTGAACAAAGATCGAGTAAGCCGTCCGCACTTCGATCTCGATCCGACTGCTCGTGTCGTCGAGTTCCAACTTGGATTTCTCGTGCGCGGCTTTGGCTTGAACCACTTTGCCGCGTGTCTGGTATCCGTCGAAGATGTTCCAAGTCGCCTGCGCGCCCACTTGCCAGCCGTCAATCGAGTCCGTGATGTCCGTGCTGAAACTGCGATTGCGCCAACCCCAGCCCGCAAACGCCTGCACGCTCGGCAGTCGTCCGCTTCGCGCGGTCGTGATGTCTTCCTCGCGCAATTTTTCCAGCTTCCGCAATGTTCCCAGCTCGGTGCGCTTACCCAATGCCTGTGAGATCGCGGTGGGAAGTTCGATGGAATACTCGCCGACTTCGAGTGTGTCCGTAAGTTGCATGGGGATGTCTTCCCACACATCACTCGGCAGAGTGTAGCCGAGCAGATTCACGAGAGTGTTCTTGGCGATGCGATGATTGTTCCGCGCCCGGATGAGCGCGGGCTTCGCATTCGCGACTGCGACTTCTGCGCGCAGCACATTGAAGCGCGGCACAGTCCCCGAATCAAAACGACGTTGTTGATCCTCCAGTTCCTTGGCCAGCAGCGACACGGAAGCTTCGCGTACGACGATGTTTTGAGCCGCAAGCAAAATGTCGTAATAGGCCACGCGCGTGGCGAGCAACGTATCAGCGATCACGGTTTGATGCGCGAGGATGGCTTGTTCGCGAGTGAGCTTCGCCACGCGGATCGAGGAACGGACACGCCCGCCTTCGTAGAGGGATTGCACGATCTGGATTCCGGCGTTCCAAGTTTGGTGAGATTGGGTCGTGTTTGGAATGGATTCAATCGCTTCTGCATCCGTGGCCGTATATTTGCCAGTGGCCTGGAGTTTGGGAATCGCCAACGCGCGCACTTGCAACGAGACGCCGTGCGCCGCTTCGAGATCACTGGCGGACTTGAGGATGGTGCGGTTCTGCTGAAGCGTGAGATTCAGCGCATCAGCCAGTGATAACGGCTTCGGCGGCCAATCATGATTCACCCGAGTGCGCACTTCAGCCGCCCGGATCGGTTCACCGAATACTGCGAACGCCATGACTGCCATCAGAAAAAACCTGAAGCATGAAAATAATTGTAGGCAACTTCCGCGAGTGATGAGACGTTTCATTCGTGATCGAAGTATGCGTGAAACCAACGACCCGACTCAATCGTTTTGCGTCGTTAAAAAGATTTACTCCCAAGCCTTCAAACAATTTGCAAAGTTCAGTTCTCGCAACTAATGTCCGCGCACCAAAGTCGTAACTATGCCACAAAGTTTTTTTAAAAAGTTGATGTCCGGAGGCTCGTCCAAGCCCGCGCACGCAGCCCATGCCCATGTCGCCTCGCAGACTCACGCCATGCCGAGCCGATCAGCGCAAAACCAGAAGGCAGTTTACTCCAAAGTTTTCCGATGGCATCACGGCCCCGGCGAACATGATCCGAAAACCATCGAGATCGTCGGATCGTTCACTGATTGGCGACCCGTGCCACTGGCCAAAACTCCCGGCTCACACGGTAGCTGGCAGGCGACGATTGAAAATATTCCTGGCGGCAAGACGCATCACTACATGCTCTTGATGGATGGCAAACCGCACGCAGACAAACATTGTGATGGTTACGCCGTGCCGCTGGGCCCGCAGGAAGAACGTTACGCCATGGACACACCGCGCGGCCCGAGACTTTTTCTTTTATTCGCACAAGCCAAATGACACCTTCATTCCGTTGATCCGATAGAAAAGCAATCACATGTCAAAGCCAACACTTCTCGTCCTCGCCGCAGGTATGGGCAGCCGTTACGGCGGCCTCAAACAAATTGATCCCGTCGGCCCGTCCGGCGAGACCATCATTGATTACTCCATCTATGACGCGATGCGCGCCGGTTTCGGCAAACTCGTGTTCGTCATCCGTGGCGACATCGAAGCGCCGTTCAAAGAAACCATCGGCGCGCGTTTCGCCGACCGCATCCAAGTGGAGTACGCATTTCAAGAGTTGGACAAACTTCCCGACGGATTCAAAGTCCCGGAGGGTCGCACCAAACCGTGGGGCACGACCCAGGCCATCCTCATGGCCGAAGATGTGATCAACGAACCCTTCGCCGCCATCAACGGCGATGATTTTTACGGAGCAGATTCGTTCAAGACACTCGCCAACCAACTGAACTCCGGCAGCGCGGATTACTCGATGGTGGGATTCACTCTGCGGAATACATTGTCCGACTTCGGCAGCGTGGCGCGTGGCGTCTGTCAGGTTTCGCCCGACGGCTATCTGAAATCCATCCTCGAACTCACGAAGATTGAACGCGATGGCAACGGCGGGAAATACACCGATGCAAGCGGTGGCGCACAGAAACTCAGTGGAGACGAACCCGTCTCGATGAACATGTGGGGATTCCAAGCGAACATCTTCAAGCACCTGCGCCGTGAGTTCACCGAGTTCCTGACCAATGAAGGTTCACAGCAAAAATCCGAGTGTTACATCCCCATGACCGTCGGCAACCTCGTCAACGCGGGTCACGCCCGCTGCAAAGTGCTGCGCTCAAATTCTCCGTGGTTCGGCGTAACGTATCGCGAAGACAAGCCGCGCGTGGTGGAAAGCATCCAAGCGTTGATCGCCAAGGGTGACTATCCAGCGAAGCTTTGGACGTGATCTCCAAAGGGGGGAATGGATATCAAAGCATGACGACACACACCATCCGACTTCACCGCGTCCTCCGCTCGAATCCAGAAAAGATATATCGAGCTTTCCTGGATGCAGACGCGTTGAGCAAATGGATCCCTCCAAATGGATTCACTTGTAAGGTGCATCACATGGATGTGAAGGAGGGTGGCAGCTTCAAGATGTCGTTCACCAACTTCACCAACGGCAAGAGTCATTCCTTCGGTGGCGAGTATCTTGAATTGATTCCGCACGAACGCATCCGCTATACGGACAGGTTTGATGATCCGAACTTGGCTGGAGTGATGCACGTGACGGTCTCTTTGAAGCCGGTTTTCTGCGGGACAGACTTGAACATCGTGCAAGAGGGCGTGCCCGCCGTGATACCCGCTGAAGCTTGCTATCTTGGCTGGCAAGAATCGCTCATCCTTCTCGCTAAACTCGTCGAAGCGGAGATACCAGAGTAATACGAAGTGCGATTGATCCCAAACCGGAAGGATTTTAACCACGCACCTGCCGCACCTGCGCGATGAACATTTCCCCTGCCCTCACTCATCCAACGGACTCCTAAAGTCGTTCACTCCTCGGTCATGCGCAGGAACTCGGTGAGCATCCTGTTCAATCCGGTCATGTCCACATCCGCAGTTTTCTTGCTGACGAATACCCCAAAAATCGCGCCATCTCCACGGCGCACGCAGTGGAGCACGGCTTTTTCATAGACCCAACTCAGTCGCGTCGGCGGCAGCTTTTGCGCGGGAGCGCACCTGCCG
>JANPGI010000414.1:0-2632 GCA_031423875.1 Verrucomicrobiota bacterium
AACCAGCGAACCGATGCCGTTGCCATGAATGTGCTCGACCCCTTTGAAGTCGCTGAGATTTGGGTTTGGCCTTTCGATTTAGGCCACCTCGACGAACAAGCCCAACGAGAGTATTTGGATCGCGCTGAATACACGCTTTTCCAAAAGGTTGTTGCCGAATCGAAACTTGGCGCAGTTCTAAACGAGAAGCCTCCGCGTCCGACTCTGCCCGTTAAATTGCCCAAACACTATTGCAGGCGAATCATTCCGGAGAACATTTTTCCGCAAAGGAAACATCCCGATATTCGCATTGCGCGTCGCGCGAGTACAATCGCCAGCCTTGCCCGCGTGATCAGCGAACGCAAGGTTTCGCGCGGTCTCCGCCAAACGCTACTGACGCAGGCCCGCCGCCTGGAACGCCTCTCCAGCGAACGGTTGAAAGGCTTTGCCAAAGACGAAGCGGAAAACGACGATTGAATTGCGAACCCATTCAGGTGAAGCAGAAAGACAAAGCTGGTCTCCCGGACATAGATTCCTTCGAGGCTGTGATGATGCGCGAAGAAGTGGAGAAAGGTTTCTTTATCAGCTTCGATTTTACCGCCGCCGCCCTCACTGAAGCCGACGCATTTTTCCGCCGCACCGGCAAAGTCATCGTCCCGCTCACGGTGAAGGATATCTTGGAAGAACAACTGGCGAGGAAGCTTGCTTAACATAAAATCATGAACGAACGCCCCGCAGACAAACTCTGGAAAGACCTGCCCCCGGAACAGGTGGATCATTTTTTCAAAAAATGCGCCAGTCGTGCCGAACTTCTGGGCGATCTCGCGCATCAGACTTCGTGCGAACTGGCGAAGTATCTATTTGCTGCAAACACTGGTGCCGCAGCGGGAATATTCTTCCTCCTAAAATCGTCGCCCGGACATATCTGGTATCTATTGTCGTTCTTCAGTTTTTGTGCTGGGACTTTCTTCGTCGGTGTTTCTTACCTGACCTTGGCAAGCTGGTGTCGCGAACTATCCGACGGGTGGAGCCAAGATATGAGTGCTTGGGGGCGAAACGAAATTACAATTGCTGCGATGGATGCAAATAATCGAGTCCGACATGCTTCATTTGAAAAAACGGCGGCGCGTTTGGGTTTGGCTATCGCCTTTGGTCTTCTGATCGCTGGTGGACTCACGGCGGCTATTCCGCTTTTGTGAATTGCTATGGGAATGTTCGACGACATCCGATGCGAGTACCCGCTGCCCTTGCCGGAGCATCAAGGCGAGATGGCTGGCACGGATTGGTCGAAGGAAGGGTTTCAAACCAAAGACCTCGGTGAAGGTATGGGCGGTTATTGCATCCACGCGGACGGAACGCTCTGGCTCGTGAGTGGTCGCTGGTTTGCGGATGATCCGGAAGGAGAAATTTTCCAGAAAGACTTCTACGGAACGGTGGAGTTCTACGGGAGTTTTAACGGCCAGAAGAATGACTATCGGTTTGAGTGGGTCGCAACGTTCGCCGATGGAAAACTGAATGACTTGCGTCTGCGAGAATGGCTGCTGGAGGACAACACCAAGCGTCTTCGCGAAGAAGCGGAACGGGCCGCCAAACAAGCGCGTACAGATCGTTTTCGAAAAACGTGGGTCGGGAGGATTGTTTATCCGCCTTACGCATGGCTTGTCGGTATCCTCATAGGTGCGATCGTCGGGTCGGGCGCAGGTAAGCTGGCCGATTGGCTGCACAAGGTTCAGAGGCGCGCTCGACGTTTGGAACATTACCTAAAACCACATGGCGACCCAATCCGTGCGGAGAGACGGAGAAAAAGGTTCAAAGATTCGTTATGAAAAAGATCATCACCCCCGGAGCCCGTGAGGAATCTGAAACCCTGTGCGACGCCACCGGCAAACCCGCTTTTGCCGGATTGGTCATGTATTTCTACTATGGTTCAAGTCACGACGGCAGCCGACTTAAAGTAGATTTGAGTGATGAAGTCGCCGAAGACATTTTGAAAATGCTTCAAAACAAGTACCCGCAATTCAAACTTGATGAGCGAGAGTTCATCATGCACTGCCCTTTGTGCGAGCGGCACTCGTAAGCATGTCGAAGGGGCTGGAGTTTTATTCCTGCGGATAAACCAAGATGCGGTCGTGAACCACGATGCAGAGATCGTTCTTCCCGTCACCAGTCAGATCGGCAACCACGGCTTCGCGCGGTTCGGCCATTTCGCCGCCGCGACCACGAAATGTTTTCTGCTCGAACACCTGCCAGCGATCTCCGGCAACAAGTTTGTGGTTCGTATCAAACGTGACGAGGTCAATATGGTTCTTGGCGGTTTCCATGAACACGATGTCTTTGCGACCATCACTGTTGAGGTCACCGCAGATCATGTCGTTGAGATAGCCGTCTTTGATGGAGGTCTCGTAGCTGTCGAGCGCAGCGAATTCCCAGATGTCTCCGGCAAGCGGCATCCATGCGACATTGTTCACACCGAGGAACGCCACGCTGTTCGCCTTGCCGCCGCCGAACGCGACGGATTGCAGGCTGCCGAAGTCCGATACGGGCAATGGAATGTTGCGCACGACCTGCCAGACGCCTGCGGCATCGCGGTCACAAAGCGTCAACGCCTTGCGCTCCGCATCGAGCAGGAAAAGTGACGGGATGTTGTTCGTGC
>JANPGI010000415.1:0-3029 GCA_031423875.1 Verrucomicrobiota bacterium
ATACAAAATGAACGAGCTGCCATGCGACGTTCGTGCGAGCCTCCGGGTTCGGATGGTTCGATGCGGTTTTTCCGCACGCATGAACTTTGGGAATTGGCCAAGACTCTCCCGATTAGACAAGCTCGTTTGGAAAACTTGGAAGGCTTTGATGATGACCACTGGTTTGGTGGAGGCATGAAAGTTCGACCGACCTGCCGGATAATCGCACAACATGCTCGGGACATCTACGAGGCTGATTTGAGTTACCCCATTATTCTTTCGCCAACGGGAGAGGTGCTGGACGGCTGGCATCGCATCTGCAAAGCGTTCTTGCAAGGGCTGGAACATCTTGATGCGGTTCAACTGATGACAATGCCCCAGTATCGCTGGCGAGTCCTTCCGAATGGCGAGGAGATTCCGATATCGGAAGAGAGCAGCAAATCACCGTGAAACTGTTTAGCCTGTAGTGTTGCCGCCTCAAAACCTGTGTCCACAGCCACGAGTTTTGAAGATGCGAACGATGCTACTGATAATGCGGCGGCTTGGCGTTCGTGCCTTTGATGCGGTCAAGCTCCATGGATTCCAGCGTCTGTGATTGCCGCTGCGCCTGTTTCTTCAACGCATCAATCGTCTTGGCTTGTTCGATGATGACTTGATTCAACTGCTCGACCTGATGTTCGAGATGTGCAGAGTTCGCTTCAAGTCTTTCTAGCCGTTGTGAAATCTCGTCGCTCATCGGTTCAAAAACTTCCGATGTTTTGCGAATACGCCGCGCAGCGATTGCGATAAATCATCCTGCAACTCTTGCAACTCTCGATACGCGGCTACGGCATCAGCCTTGGGCGTAGAAGTTTCGGCGTTGTTCAACGTCACAAACTCATCCGTGATGTCCTCGATGCGCGCCTTGTCGCCGCGCTGCAATCGCCAGCACCAGAGTGCCTGCAACGCTGCGCCGTACGCTGCGCCTTCGCCCACTTTCAACGTCACGACTTCCGCGTTGAACACGTCCGCCATGATCTGCCGCCACAACTTCGACTTTGCGCCGCCGCCCGTCGCGCGGATCTGTTTGGCCTTAACGCCAAGCCCGGCGAGACGACGCAATCCGTAATTCATTCCCAACGTCGCGCCTTCCATCGCCGCACGGCAATAGTGACTCGCACCGAACGTTTTCGTGTTGATGCCGATCATCGCGCCCGTGCCGTCGGGAACATTCGGCGTGCGCTCGCCTTCGAGATACGGCAACAGCAACAGACCGCTCGAACCGGGAGCAACCTTCGCCGCCTTGTTCTCGAACTGCTCGTGGGTGTAACCAAAATCCTGCCGCATCATCTCCGTGGCTACGGTGACGTTCATCGTGCAGAGCAGGGGGAGCCAGCGGTTCGTCGAATCGCAGAACGCAGCGATTTCGCCATCAGGATCAATCACCGGTTCGTTTGAGCAGGCGTAGATCGTTCCGCTCGTGCCGAAGCTCGCGGTGATGATTCCCTCGCGTGTATTGCCCGTGCCGATGGCGCCCATCATGTTGTCGCCGCCGCCCGCGCTCACCAGCACGCCGGCGTTCAAGCCCAACGACTGTGCAGTCTTCGCCTGAAGCGTCCCGGCGGGTTCATCGCTTGAAATCAGCGGCGGCAATTTATCCGCAAGCTCCGCATCAATCGCTGCGATTGCGGGATTCGACCATCTGCGGGAGCGCACATTCAACAAGGCAGTTCCGCTCGCATCGCCATATTCCATCACGCGTTCGCCGGTGAGCCAGAAATTCAAATAGTCGTGGGGAAGGAGAACAGTCGCGAGTTTCGCAAAATTCTTCGGCTCATGATTTTTGAGCCAAAGGATCTTGGATGCAGTGAAGCCGGGCAGCACGGCATTGCCAAGTGTTTTGCTGGTCTTCTTCGGCCCGCCAAGTTTGTCAGTGATCTCTTCGCACTCGGCTGCTGTGGATGTGTCGCACCAAAGTTTCGCCGGACGGATCACCTCGCCGTCCTTGTCCAGCGGCACGAAGCCGTGTTGCTGTCCGCTCACACCGATGGCGACCACTTCCGCCGCCACAGCTTTGGCCTGACGCAACGCCTGCCTGATCGCGGAAGCTGCCGCATCACGCCACGTGTACGGATGTTGCTCCTTCGCACCAGGTCCGAGATCAGGAATCAGATCGTAAGCTTGCGCTCCACTGCCGAGCACTTTGCCGTCCTTCGCGTCCATCACGAGCGCTTTGGTGGATTGCGTGCCGCTGTCTATGCCGATCAAAAGAGTTCGCATCCAGATTTATTAACCGCCGCGCGCCCGGATGACACGCACAAATCCATTCATAATTCTCGGCTGGCAAAGGAAACGCCACGTTGCGCGCTTGCATCCCATAACCTGCAACCGGCAACATGCGGCCATGTTCACAGGCATTGTGGAAGAAACAGGAACAGTCGAGGTCATCAAGCCGACCAAGAAATCCATAGCGCTGACCCTTCGCGCGAAAAGCATCACGCGCGGTGTGAAACTCGGCGCGAGCGTGGCGGTGAATGGTTGCTGCCTGACGGTGGTAAAGATTTCTTCTCGCGGCAAAACCAGGCTGCTCCAGTTCGATGTGCTCCAGGAAAGCTGGCAGCGGACGAATCTGCAATTTCTCAAGCCCGGTTCACTCGTGAATCTGGAACGCCCGCTACGTGCCGATGGCGAACTCGGCGGGCATTTTGTTACCGGTCATGTGGACGGCGTCGGCAAGATCGTTCGCTGGGAAAAGTCCGGTGCAGATCACGTCCTCGACATCACTGCGCCAGCCGACGTGATGCGATACGTCGTCTTCAAGGGATCCATCGCCGTGGACGGCATCAGCCTCACGGTTGCAGGCGTGAACAAGAAGGGTTTCCGACTCTGGATCATCCCGCACACATTTGAGGTCACGACACTTTGCGAGCGAAAGGTTGGGGATGCGTTAAACCTCGAAGCTGACTTGTTGGGTAAATATGCCGAGAAGTTTATGTCGGGCAAGCGGCGGCGTTGAGGTTTGTTGGTAGGGCGCGTCACTCCGTGCGCGCCGGTGTCTGACTTGCGAAGTC
>JANPGI010000416.1:0-7325 GCA_031423875.1 Verrucomicrobiota bacterium
TGTTGCCGTCGCCGGAGATACCATTTCCCCGGCTCCTGCTGCGTCCCTCGGGTTCGGCTTTCGCCAAGCTTCTGGCGGCGTCACCACCATGCTGTCTGTTACCAACTTGGCCGTCGGAACAACATTTGATGATGCAGCTACCAACGTTTGGCCAGCGATCGCGGTTACACCTGCGATTGTCTATTCGCCCAAGTCTGGAACAAATTTTTCTGGTAGCCAGGCTTTCTTATCGGGTGTGGCAAACGGTCAAGGCCTCGCCAATATGACTTACACATGGCTGAAAAATGGTGCGATTTTCACAAATCCTGATGGAAACACGAATACGTTGAACTTCCCGAGTGCTGTTCCGTCAGACAGCGGTGCTTACCGTTTGGTGGCTACTACCCCTTCTCCTTACAGTCTGTCAGCAACCAGCGCAGTGGCAAACTTGTGGGTCACCAACGCTCCCATCCCACCAAGCTTTGTTACGCAACCCGTCAGCACTACGGTGTACTTCGGCCAGACCGCCACGCTTACCACCTCTGTCACCGGCCCCGGCACGATCACGTACCAGTGGAATCATTTTGGCACCAACCTTCCCGGCGAAGTGAATCCGACTCTCATCATTCCGAATGTTCAGACGAACAACGGAACAACGGGAGCATACACCGTGGGCGTGACCAACGAATTTGGCGGCATTCTCAGCTCGAACGCAGTGGTTTCTGCCATTCCCATTCCGACTGCATCCATCGCGTTCCTGCGCACGCTTGTGGATCCGACGACGTACAACGCTACGAATTCCACCCAAGTTTGGCAGGCGACGGGCACAGTGACTACGTTCACTAATACGACGTCAGGCAACACCTCATCTTACTATCTGCAAGATGGCACAGCGGGAATCAATATATTCGCAACCCTTGCTTCAGCATTTCGGCCCGCTCAGGGTGATGTGGTTACCTTCGTCGGCGTTCTATCCAGCTTCAATAGCACGCTGGAGTTGGTGGCTGATTCGGCGAACAACCCCGTCTCCTCGTTCACCGTTCTCAGCAACAACATTGCTTCGTTGCCCGCTCCCAAATCAATTCCATTTAACATCACCAACAACTTGGCAGCCACGGAAGCCATTGAAGGTTCGGTGGTGATGTTGACCAATGTCTTCTTCGGAACGAACGCTGGGAATGTTATTTCAACCACCGCCGCTACAACCGCCATCGTCACCAATGCCGCTGGAGAGACTTTCAACATCGTCTTCTCCAACCAAGACCAGGATACCGCAGGCAAGACCCTGCCAAGCTTTGCCTACACCGTGGTCGGGGTGCTGGCGCAAAACTTGAACAACGCGACGTCCCCTCGTAACCAGGCGTATAACGTAACCGTCACTCGTTTCACAGACATCGTTACGAACGCATTGAACACCACGATTACTCATTCAGGTGGCAGCAGCACGCTGACTTGGGAATCTGCGCCCGTGACGTATCCCTACACAATCCGCACCGCTTCGGACGTGACCGGGCCATACACGGTGCTGACGAACGGCTTAAGGTTCTTGGATTTCAACGGCGGATTCACTGATCCAAATGCTGGTGGAAACGCGAAGTTCTACAAGCTGTCCACGCCGTAAGAGTAGAAACGGTGTAATGTAGGCACTCCGAGTTGAAAGACTCGGAGTGCTTTTTTGTGCAGATATGGCAGAAGCGTGAACAGGAAACGCGCCGCAACCGGTACGAATAGCTTTTGGGTTCATATCGAACGGCTAACCGGGGAAAGTCTTAATCTCGCTATTTTCTGTCGTCCCTCCACGGTTTTGACAATCTAAAATTCTCCAGCATGTGTTGACACAGTGTTGATAGTTCGGTCCGATTTGTTTGCACAGACAAATCCTGTGCGAGTTGCACTGTGCTGATTGCTTCCTCAAATCGCGAGACTTCGGCATAAGCAGCGGCTAGGGTTTTCAACATCTCAGCATCCTTTCGCCCCGTCAGCTCGCAGGCTTGTTCCGCCATGCGAATGGCCTCCGCCCCATTGCGAAACTCCGGATTCGAGTCGGTAGCGAGGATCCACGACAAACCCGCCAAGGCGCCCGGAAAATTTGGTTGGAGCAATATCGCTTGGGCAAATCGCCCTATTGCTTCGCGCGTCTTATGCTCACGGGCGAGAGCCACCCCAAATTGATATTGGGCGTTGGGATCGTCCGCATGACTGGCCATGTTCTTTTTGAATAGTTCGGCGGCTTCGCTCCATTGCTGTTGTTGATTGAGTGCCAGGGCAAGGTTGAATTCGGTTTCAGGATTTCCAGGCTTGAGTCGCAATGCCTCGCGCAGATGCGTCTCTCCTTCAGCCAGACGCCCTCGTTGGATCAGCAAAATGCCGAGGTTGTTGTGACCAATCGCCAGTGTTGGATTTACCCGCAGGGCACTGGTGTAGTGTTCAACCGCCGCATCAAACTGGCCGAGGGTGTGGTATATCCGGGCAAGGTTGTTGTGAGTGACTGCTGACTCTGGATTGAGTTTCAGGGCTGCAAGATAATGATTGATGGCATCCTCCAGTTTTTTCTGTTTCGCCAGAGTGATTGCCAGAAAAATGTGCGTCTGCTCCTGCATGGGTTTGAATCGGAGCGCATTTTGGTATTCCACAACCGCCTCTTCCAGCCGCCCCTGCTTATCGTAAGTATGACCGAGGAAAAAATGGGCTTCCGGGTAGCCCGGTTTGTACCGCAGTGCTTGGCGAAAATGTTCAATGGCTTCGTCCAGTCGTCCTTCCTGTGCCAGCAGGCTGCCGAGTATTGTGGTAGCCATTTGATTCTCCTTAGTGACTCTGGCCGTGTGTTCAAACAACGTGCGCGTGTTTTTCCAGTGACGGAGTTGCACGGATGTCGTGGCCAGCAGGGCAATCGCCATCATCCCCACCGCAATCACTCGCAAGCGCGTCCGATTGCCAATCCAATTCGTTGCGCCCCACACCCCGAACACGAACAATCCGATCAGTGGCAGATAGGTGTAACGGTCGGCCCACGCTTGATCACCCACCTGCACCAGACCGATCACCGGCACCAGCGTGCCGAGATACCACAGCCAGCCGATCAACAGATACGGGCGCCGCCGCGCATTGAAGATTGCCAGCAGCGAGACCGCCGCGATCACCACCCAAGCGAACAGGATTGTGCTTGTTGGCAGGAGCAGTTGATACGGGTAGAACACCGCCAAGTTCAGCGGCACAAACATCGCGCCCACGTAATGCACATAGGCCACGACGACATGCGCCAACCGCTGCAACACCGTGAGTCCCGCCGTTGACGCAATCGCTTGCTCCTGCGCCAGCATCGTCAACACACAGGCGGCAATCGTCAGAGTAAAGAACGGAATTTTCTCCCGTAGCAACGCGCGGAACGATTTGCCTTGGCTGCGTTTCATCGGCCAGTAATCCAGCAGCAACAGCACGAACGGCAGCGTCACCGCCATGGGTTTGGCCATCAAAGACAACACGAAAAATCCGAGTGTGACGGCATACCGTCCCACGCCCGGCCGCCCGGCATAACCTGCGTAGGCATAAAGCGTGAGCAACCAAAACAACGCACACAACACGTCCTTGCGTTCCGCGATCCAAGCCACCGATTCCACATGTAGCGGATGCCATGCGAACAATGCCGCCACGATCGCGCTCCGCCATGTCGAGCCGGTCAATCGGCGCAACGCCAGAAACAGCAGCACCGCATTGGTCGAATGTAGCAGGATGCTCGTGAGGTGATGTCCGGCGGGGTTGGCTCCGTAAAGCTGACAATCGAGCATGTGCGAGAGCCACGCCAACGGATGCCAGTTGCCAGCGTGGAAACCAAACGCCCAGCGCAATCCGGTAACGGACAGCCCCGCCTGCACCTGTGGATTCTCTGTCACATACTGCTGGTCATCGTATTGGACAAAATCGTGACGTACTGCCGGCAGGTAAAGAGCCAGCGTGATTAGTCCCAAAGCTAGGCAAAACCAAATGGTATTTCGGGGATGCTGTTGTTGTGTCACGACGGGATGGATTGTGAGGAATCAAAACACCAATTCAATTGCAAACCACGCTGCAAACCAAAGCATCACCATACTACGGGGTTGTTGGTTATTTTTGAACACCATGATGTATTCGAGCAGGTGAAGGCGCCGGTGCTTGTCCTTTCCCGATTGGAACGACCGTGAATTGTTGCTTTGGCCAAGGGTTGACTGTCATGGCATCAACACTGCTAAATATCTCGACGGTGTCATTGATAGTATGAATCGGTGTTGGACAGACTTGAAACTGCGTCTGCAAATCTGCAAACCACGGTTCAGTTCAGGCTGTAAAAGTGCCGCAAAATGCAGTGCCTGAAATGTTGCAAAATCTCCTTTTTTATCCGCTTGCAATAGTCCAACAACGCGGGCTAGAGTCCGATTGAAACGAACCAAAACGCAGAAGCGATTAACCGGATCGCTTGAGTCAAACCAGCAACAATAAAACGTCCCATGACTACTCTAACTACAAAGTCATTCTCCAAGTCAAACTTCCGTGGATTCACATTGATCGAACTTCTGGTGGTGATTGCCATCATCGCCATTCTTGCCGCCATGCTCTTGCCAGCGCTATCCAAGGCCAAAGCCAAAGCGCAAGCCATCAGTTGTCTTTCACAAAACCGGCAGTGGGGACTTAGCTTACAAATCAATGCCACGGACAATCTGGACGCTATCCCCAGAGACGGAACGGCTGACAATGGGCAGTACGCATGTGACACCGGGGTTGCAACTGGTCCCGGCAGCCCGAACGACGACAACGCCTGGTTCAACATCCTGCCCTCTTTGATGGGTGATAAAAGCTTGTCTTATTACTTCAATCTGACGGGTGCGCCCCGACTGAAACTTCCTTTCCCTGGTGGTAGAGGGAAAGTTTGGCATTGTCCCACGGCCAAGGCCGCCGACACGGATTCTTTTGGTGCCGGAACGCCGGGTGCGGGAGGATCATTCGGCTTTTTCAGCTACGTAATGGATTTGGATCTCAAGCTGAAATCCACCATTGACAATGGAGTCGTTGGTAACAGCTTTATCTATCCGAACATGCCCAAACTGAACCAGATTCGCTTCCCCTCCTATCAGGTCTTGATGTTCGAACAGGCGTTCAGCGAATCATTAGAGGCTTGGACTTCGAGTCCAGCCCGCAACGGGATTCTGCCGAGTCAGCGATGGAGTGTGTTTGCCAAACGCCATGACGGCAGCGGCGTGATTTCATTCGTAGACGGACACTCTGCCAAATTCAAACAGAAATATGTCATTAACCCGGCAGGCGGGCGTAAGGAGATATTCAACGCGGACATCTGGTGGAATCCGAATCGGGACATTCCGTAATCGGGTTGGTTTCATGTTTTGAACCCATCAAGGGCGGCCTCGGCCGCCCTTCTTTTTTTGTTTTGCTCCGGCTCGCCACGTCCGCACAATGCGTCACACAAAATGAGCCGTGCAGTTTTTTTGGATCGTGACGGGGTGCTGATCGAGGAACGTGAATACCTCCACCGCGTTGAAGAGGTCGTGTTCACGCCCGGAGCAGTTGCAGCGCTTAAGCAGATGGCTGATGCCGGATTTCAACTCTTCATCGTCACTAATCAGTCCGGTGTCGGGCGCGGTTATTACACGATGGCGGACGTGGATAAAGTTCATGCCCACATCCTCAGTGAGTTTCAGGAGAGCGGCGTATCTATCCAGAAAATCTACGTCGCGCCGGAAGCACCGGATCAGCCAAGTCGCGCGCGGAAGCCTTCACCCCAGTTTTTGTTCGATGCTCGGGACGAGTTCGGCATAGACCTTGCCAATAGCTTTATCGTCGGGGATAAATGGATTGACCTCGAATGTGGCTGGAATGCGGGCGTGCGAAAAAGCATCCTCGTTCGCACTGGTTACGGTAGAAAAACCGAACAACAGAACGCTGCTGAAATCTTCCGGGCTATCGTCGTGGATGATTTGTCGGCAGCGGCGGACTGGATGTTGACACAAGCTTGAGCGTGGTAGCCTTCGACGAGAGAAGGCAGAGTGCTTTGAGGAACGCCGCCTTCAGGCGGCAGGTCTGCCGGATAAATCCGGCGTTCCCAATTTTAGCAGCTTGGGTTGGTCAGTGTGAATTCACGATTTAACCATTTAACGGTTTAACCAAATTATGTGCGGCATCATCGGATACCTTGGAAAGAAAGCGGCCTCGCCCGTTTTGTTGGAAGCGTTGCGACGGCTCGAATATCGCGGTTACGACAGCGCAGGCGTAGCAATTTTGAATGACGCCACGCTGACCGTCCGCAAGAAGAAAGGTAAGATAGATGAAGGCGTCGCGCGGGAAGTGCAGGCGCACCCCGCTCCCGGTAACATCGGTATCGGCCACACGCGCTGGGCCACGCACGGACCACCGTGCGATGAAAATTCCCATCCACACCTTGATCAATCCGGCAAGATCGCCGTCGTCCACAACGGCGTCATCGAGAACTACGATCAACTCAAGCAACGCCTCATCAAGGCAGGCCACAATTTCCACTCCACCACGGACACGGAAGTCCTCGCGCATCTCATCGGCGAACATTACGACAAACGTTCCAAACAAAAAGATGACACGAGCCCACTCACGCAAGCCGTGTGCGATGCGCTACGCGAAGTCATCGGCACGTACGGCGTCGCCGTCATCTGCACCGAGCAACCGGACGTGATGGTCGGTGCGCGGCGCGGCTCTCCGCTCATCATCGGTATCGGTGATGGAGAAAATTTCCTGACGAGTGACTCGAACGCCATCGTCGCCCACACACGTCAGGTTGTTTTCCTGAACGACTACGACGTCGCCACGCTCACGCGCGACCGTTTCGATGTCATCAGCCTCGGCACGGACACTGCCAAAGTGCAGATCAGTCAACTTGAGTTTCAGGCGGAAGATTCGCAGCGCGGCGAATACGCCCACTTCATGCTCAAGGAAATCTTTGAGCAACCGCGCACTGTGGAGAACGCCTCTCGCGGTCGCATTGATCACGAAGGTTCAACGGCGCGCTTCGGTGGCTTGAACCTGAGTTCAGCAGAACTCCGCGCTATTGACCGCATCGTCATCGCGGCGAGCGGCACGAGCTGGCACGCGGCATTGATCGGCGAATATCTTATCGAGGAATTCGCGCATCTGCCGGTGGAAGTAGAGTTCGCGCACGAGTTTTGTTATCGTAACGCGCCGCTGGAAAAAAACACTGTGCTACTCGTCCTCTCGCAATCCGGCGAAACCGCAGACACGCTCATGGCATTGCGCGAAGCGAAACGTCGCGGACACAAGGCGCTCGCCATCGTCAATGTCGTCGGCAGCACCATCGCCCGCGAATCTGACGG
>JANPGI010000417.1:0-4844 GCA_031423875.1 Verrucomicrobiota bacterium
CGCCGATTGATCCGACACAGGCACAGCAGGCGTTGTTGAATCTGATGAAAAATGCGATGCAGGCGATGACCAAAGGCGGCACGCTCACGTTGCAGACCGGTGAGAACAACGATGCGGTCTGGGTCAGCGTGAGCGTGCCGCCTTTGGTCATCGCCTGCATCGCATTTTTCATCAGATTCAACAACGCCTGCTGTGCCTGTGTCGGATCAATCGGCGTCGGCGGCAACTGTCGCGCAAGCTTCGTCTTGATCGTGACGCCGCGATTATCCAATTCAGGCCGCAGCAATTCGAGCGTGCGCTCCACGACTTCGTTCAAGGAAACGGTCTTGAGCTGCAGCGGTGCAGGACGGATCGCCTGCAAAAACTGCGTCACGATGTAGTCGAGGCGATTGATCTCACCTTTGGCCACGGAGAGATATTGCTCAAGTTTATCCGCTACTTCAGTCGTGTCTCCGTTGCTAGATACAACCTGTGTTCGATTTCGTGAACCGAGACTTCCACGCATCGCAGGCCGGAGTTTCTTCACCTCGCGCTCCATCAATTGTAAATGGATGTGCAGCGCATTGAGCGGATTGCCGATCTCGTGCGCCACGCTTGCCGCGAGCAACGTCAACGCCTGCACTCGCTCGCTCTCAATGGCGTCAAAAGTTTTTTGCCGCGCCTCGGTCGCATCATGTAAGATCAATGCCACACCCGAACTACCCACCTGCTCTCCATCCAACGGCGCGGCATACAGCCGCAGAAAGCGGGGACGCGGATACTCAACCTCGAACTCATGGCGCACGACGTGTTGTCCACCATCTTTATCAAAGCGCGAGATTTTTTTCCAATCTACTTCCGGCAAAATATCGTTGAGATGCTGGCCTTCGGCGTTGGATTGCAGGCCGATCAGCTTGGTGACCGCTTGGTTGAAATAAACAACCTGTCCACTTTCATCCACCACCAGCACGCCGTCTTCGATGATGTTGAAAAGTGTTTCCAACAGTGCCCGCTCCCGCGCCAAACGCTGGACAACTGTTTGCAAACCTTCGGCATCCAGCCGCCCGATACGGCCAAGAACCTTGTCGAGAAAATTGGATTTCGCCGCCGCCATGTGACTTAAAACCAGTTGCGCCGCCGCAGATACCAGTAAGTGATGAGCGTGGTGAACGCTGTGACGGCGAACGCAAACGCGTAGCCATGCGACCAATCCAGCTCGTGCATGTCGTGTTTGAAATTCATGCCGTACCAACTCGCAACAATCGTCGCTGGTGTGGAAAGGATTGTGATCAACGTCAGTGCCTTGACGACTTCGCCAGTGCGATTCGACGACATGCTCAGGTAGACTTGGAGGATGCCCGTCAGCGAATCCGTGTAACCTTGCGCCAGTTCTGAAATCTGGAACAGGCCGTCATAAACATTGCGGTAGTAAGGGACGAGATGCGGGCGGATGAGTTTGAATTCGCCGCGCGCGAACCGCGCCAGCACTTCGCGTTGCGGACTGATGATCTGCCGCAGGTGCATCACTTCTTTTTTGATCTGGAGAATTTTGTTCAGCGTTTCCTTGGACGGATGTTGCAGTGCCTGTTGCTCCAGTTCGGAAATCTCCATGGAGAGTTCTTCCAGCGCGGGCTTGTAGTTATCAACGATGGCATCCAGCAACGTGTGTGCGACCCGATCCGGCGCGCGGGCGATGTGCATGGTGGCATTGACCGCGCGCTCTTCGGTTTGGGTGACGCTGCGAAGCGGGCCGTCGTGATACGTGACGAGAAAGTTTTTCCCTAGGAAGAAATTCAGTTCGCTCGTGCCGAACACGCCGTCTTTCCGGCTGTAATCCACTGCATGAATCACCATGAACAGATACGGCGCAAATTTTTCGTCCTCCTTAGCCGTGAATTCCTCGACCTTGGGCGACGGACTGATGCGAACGCAGTCTTCAATGGAAAGCGGATGAAAGTGAAACAGCGTCTCCAGCACGAACTTCTTTTCCACCTCTGTCGGATTTTCCAGATCAATCCACAGGAACAGGTTCGTGTCGCTCAACAACGTCGGCATCAAAAACATCTCGATGTCGCGCGTGTGAAGGCGGCCTTGCGTGGTGAATGCGAGTGAGCGGATCATGATTTTAAGTGGTTGTCTCGACGTGACAACCTGGCACGAATCTTAGCCCGGCGATTTAGTGAATCAAGACTTGTCCGCGCTGATTTGGCGCACTCCGAGCGCGATTTCCGTCACCGATAAACTTCTCGGCGATGTCGGACGCGATTTACCCGCACGATGCGAATCGCGTCTGCAACCTCATAAATCACTCGATAATCACCCACTCGGATTCGCCAGTCATTCTCGCCCCCAACGAGTTTTCTCGCGCCGGGCGGTCGTGGATTGAGAGCCAACTGTCGGATTGCCCCGATGACACGGTGATGAATGTCGTGCGACAACCGGCCAAGGTCTTTCTCAGCCGTGCGTTCGAGGTAGATTCTATACACGCGCCTTGGACTTTTTTCCTGCGAGGTATTCTTCTAGCGGACGGTAACGGAGAGGTTTGGCGCGGGCCCGTTTGAGCCATGTCGCGTCCTCGGCATCCTCGGCGCGTTCGAGCAATTCCTCATAGACCTTGATGGGAAGAATCACGGATACGGGTTTGCCTTTGCGGGTGACAATCTCAGGTTCTAGCAAGCTCGTACTCATGTTGGGTTAATAATGCCTCAAGCCGCCTTCAATCCAAATGAAAAACTTCCTTCAACCCGCCGCACTTGGGTGAATTGTCCGCGTTCACTTCCATCAACGTAGCCATGTAGGCCCACCATTTCTTCACGATGGGATGATTCGGTAGATCAGCAGCAGTGTTGTTGTCCGTCTGCTTTTGCACGGCGAAGAGTGTGAGTGTTTCCTCGTCGAGAAAGATGGAATAATCCGAAATACCCGCGTCGCTGATGGCGCGGGAAAGCTCGGGCCAGATTTCGTCGTGGCGCTTCTTATATTCAGCCACCACGCCGGGTTTGAGCTTCATCTTGAATGCGTGACGTTTCATTCAATTGGGTTGTTTAGCCACAGATGAAACACAGATGCGCACGGATTGGGAATGAATCCGAAAGTCTCTTTGGATGGAATATCTGTGTTTCATCTGTGCCCATCTGTGGCTTCAATTATTTCTTCTCACTTGTGACGCAACTCCGCAAAGCGATCTGCTGCCTCACTCCACGCCGCCGGTTCATAGCGTTGCACTGAACTAGACGCACGCACTACGTCGCGCATCTCAGCCAGCGAGCTGAGTTCGCCGTCAGCTTTGACCTGTGTGAGCAAATTGCCCATCGCCGTGGCCTCCACCGGACCGGTGACGACCGGGCGCTGGCAGGCATCAGCAGCGAATTGGTTCAACAACTGGCTCTGCGATCCGCCGCCCACAATGTGGATGACTTCGATCTGCTCGCCGGTGAGTTCTTCGAGCGAGCCAAGCACTTCGCGATACTTGAGCGCGAGACTTTCGTAAGCGCAACGCACCAGTTCGCCTTCGGACCTTGGCACAGGCTGCTTTGTTTCGCGGCAGAAATCCTGGATCGCCTTCGGCATGTCCGGCGGATTGAGGAAGCGCGGATCGTTCAGATTCACGAGGGAGCGGAGCGGCTTGGCTTTGGCGGCCATCGCGGCGAGTTGCGCGTATTCGTATTTCTTGCCTGCCGCGTCGAACGACCGTTTGCACTGCTGCACCAGCCAGAGGCCCATGATGTTCTTGAGCAGACGATACGTGCCGTCAATGCCGCCCTCGTTGGTCATGTTCAACTCCAACGCGCGCTTGGAGAGCGCGGGCGTCTTCACTTCCACACCCATGAGCGACCACGTGCCCGAACTCAGATACGCCCAGTTCGCCTTGCCCGTGTTCGCCGTCGGCACGCCCGCGACCGCCGAGGCCGTGTCATGCGACGGCGGCGCGACAACTTTCACTCCCGCGAGTCCGGTGCGGTCGGCGAGGGATTTGCGGAACTTGCCGAGCGTCGTGCCCGGCGGAACGATCTTCGGCAGGAAATGCGTCGGTAGCCCGAGCTTCTTGAGCAACGGCAGCGACCAATCGCGCTTGAGCGGATGCACGAACTGCGAGGTCGAGGCGATGGTGAACTCCGCCTTCTTCGCGCCGCACATGGCCCAATGCAGAAAGTCCGGCATGAACAGCAACGTGTCCGCCGCGTCGAGAATGGCAGGTGAATGTTCCTTCCACGCGAGCAATTGGTAGAGCGAGTTTAACTCCATGAACTGGAGGCCGGACTGCGCGAAGATTTCTGCGCGTGAAACTTTCTTGAACGTGCGCTCCAACGCACCGCGCGTGCGGGCGTCGCGATAGTGATACGGCTGGCCAAGGATTTCGTCCTGCTTGTTGAGCAGCACAAAGTCCACGCCCCATGTGTCCGCACCGACAGAGACAATCTTCTTGCCGAACTTCTTCCCGGCGAGGCCGAGGCCATTCTGGATTTCCGCCCAAAGGCGCATCACGTCCCAGCGGATGCTTTCGCCGAGCGCGACCACGGTGTTGGGGAAGCGATTGATCTCTTCGAGCCGAAGATTCTTACCATTCCAAATGCCCGCCATGACGCGTCCGCTCTCCGCGCCGAGGTCCACTGCCAGATATACTTTTTCAGCCATAAATAAATTCTTTCTGCTTCGGCATTTGCCGCCTCTCGCTTTCATTAACACCCAGCTTTAACTGGGTGTTCTCGTAGCCAAATGCCTTGAACCGCTTCAGCGGTTTCTCCACTCCGGCAAACCGTTAAACGGTTCGCCTCGTCGCCTGCTGCCTGACACCTCGCTGAAGCGAGGTGTTAATGAGACCGTGACCGCCGCCACGCCACTATTTCACAGGTGTCAGTTCTGGC
>JANPGI010000418.1:0-2008 GCA_031423875.1 Verrucomicrobiota bacterium
TAAATCAGTTGCCTTTTTTGGGCGTAAAAGAGTCCACACTAGACTTGGAATACCCCCTGTTTGTCCATCCAAAAGTGTCCAGCCGGTTGGCTGTGGGCTGGAAACTTGTGGCCAGATACGGCGCGTAATTCTGGTTGCTCATGCTCATGGCGATCACGGACGTCTGCGCCTCGCTCTCCTGCAAGATCGGTTGCCCCACTTGTCGCCACAGTGAAGCCGTCACCATCAGGCAAGCCATCGTCGGCGTGAGGATGCCCGCCAGTCTCGGTAGCGTGATGCTGAAATACCCCGCGCCGAACAGCCGTCGCTCAATTTTCGGCGATGGGCGGCGCGGTTTCCAGGAACGCAACTGTTCCTCCAACGTGTTCATGTCTTTCATGTGATTCTCCTTTCATGCAGGCCCGGAGTTTTTCCAGACCGTAACGGTAGCGCCCCGCCGCCGTGTGCGGTGAGACTTCCAACAATTCTCCGATCTCCTCAAACGTGTATTCGTGCCAGAGCTTGAGCACGATCACCTCGCGCTGAGGCACGGGCAATTCGTCAAGGCAACGCATGGCCGCGCGTTCCGTGGCGGATTCATCTGCGGCGCGCTCGAACCAGCGGGACGATTCAAACTCGCGCGTCACGCGCCGCCATAACGAGCGACGATGGTTCAATGCGTGATTCCGAAAGCTGCGCACGCAGTAATGTTCAGGCCGCTCCGGTGCGTCGGGTATTTGCAACAGGCGCAGGAAAGTTTCCTGCACCACGTCCTCGGCTTCCGCGTGGGAAAGACCCAAGGCGCGACCGTATAGAACAAGCTCGGTCGCCTTCGCGTGATACAATCTTTCGCACCACGGCGGTGTCTTTCCGTCATTCACTCACCCCATAGACACCGAAACGGTCGGATTTGTATAATCTTTTGAGGGATAATCGCGAGAAGGCGCATCAAGCCAAGGCAATCATCAGGAGCATTTCGCGACAAAGCTTGGATTAAAATCACCCACAACCTCATCGAGTTGGAAACAGATCCGTGAAACTGCCAGTCAGTTAGTTTTCATCCCGAAGCAATAAACCGTTCCGTCGTCGCAGCCGATGACGATTTTACCGTGGGCCACGGCGGGTGAACTTTCGATGGGTTGACCGATTTCATACGACCAAAGTTCTTTGCCGTCTTTCAGCGAGACGAGATAGAGCCGTCCGTCGTCTGAGCCGAACACCACTTTATCGCCGCAGACGACGGGGGAACTATCCACTTTGCCGCGCGTGGCGAAACTCCAGATGGGTTTGCCATCAGCGCGGTTGACGCAGTGGAGTTTCTTGTCGCGTCCGCCAAAGAGGACGCGGTCTTTGGTGACGGCTGGCGAGGAGAAGTAGGGGAATTGTCGTTCGCTGAATGTCCAAGCGTTCGTTCCCGCCTTCAAGTCAACGCAGAGAAACTTGTTCTCATAATGTCCGAAGTGGGCACGCCCTCCCGCAAGCGCCACAGATGCGGCGATGGGTGCGCCGATCTCGTTGCTGAACGCGACACTGCCGTTGGTGAGCGTGACGGAATAGAGAACGCCATCGCATCCGCCGAAGGTCGCGACGCCATCGCTGACTGCGGGCGAGCCGTTGATGTAATTGCCGGTCTCGAAAACCCAGTTGCTGCGGCCTGTGATGGCGTCGAGGCAGTAGAGTTTGAAGTCGTAACTGCCGATGAGGATGTTTGTTTTGCCAACGTGATCTGTAGCAGCCGACGTGAGTCGGCTCTGACTTCCGGGAGGTGGGAGATGGAGCGGACTCACGTCCGCTGCTACGAGATTTATGGTAGGGGAGGAGACAAACCAATTCGGTGCGCCGAGGATTTTGTCTCCTGTTTCAAACTTCCAGAGTTGTTTGCCAGTTGAAGCGTCCAGCGCGTAGAGGTTGGCATCGTTTGCACCGACGAAGACTTGTCCATTTAGCACGAGCGGTGAGGACTCGATTGGCTCGCTGTTCGTGAACGCCCAGAGTTGTTTACCGGTGGCGAAGTCGAGCGCGTAGAGAT
>JANPGI010000419.1:0-13284 GCA_031423875.1 Verrucomicrobiota bacterium
CACAGATGAACAAGCTCGAACCAACGCGCTTAATAAAATCGCTGAAGCGATGCCTTCCGTTCTGGCGCAAATGTCTGGCGACATTTGTGGCGTTGGTTTTCTTGTCCTCGGACTCCGCCGTTGCTGGTGATGCCTCTTCGCTGGAATTCCAGGTCAAAGGAGCCTGTCTCGTCAAGTTCGGTATGTTCGTGGAGTGGCCTCCTACAGCCAATGGCTCGGCGGACAAGTCGCCGTTTGTCATCGGCATTCTTGGCAACGATCCCTTCGGCAAATTGTTTGACGATTCTGTGGCCAAAGAAAAAGTGAACGGCCGCCAAGTGCTGGTCAAGCGCGGCAACTCGGCGGCTGAATTACTCGACTGCCAGATCGTTTTTATCTCTTACCCCGAAATGGATCGTGTGAAGACCGCGATAATACAATTTGCGACCCATGGTGTGCTTACTGTCAGCGACGCTCCGAGATTTGCTCGGATGGGTGGCATGGTTGGATTCATCAGAGAAGCTGGCAAGGAGGGCGTCAACGTGCGTTTCGAGATCAATACTGAAATTGCAGGTCAATCCGGACTCAAGCTGAGTTCGAAGCTATTGCAAGTCGGACGTGTTGTGACCAGTGGCAAACCAGATCACGGATGAAATGAAACACTTCAATATTTATTCCATACGGGGGAAGCTGACGGTCATCGTCATGGCGACAACTTGTGTGTCTCTCTTTTTGGCTTTGCTTTCCATGGGAGTGATTGACGCGTTGAACTTCCGCAATCAGATGCAAAAGGACGCCGTCTCGCTGGCGACCATGGTTGCCAATAACAGCACTGCCGCGCTGAGCTTTGGAGATGCGAAATCTGCGCGAGAGATACTTGAATCATTGCGGGGCGATCCTCAAGTGGGTTCGGCTACGCTTCTGGGTAGCGACGGAAAACCCATGGCCGAATATCGCCGAAAGGACTGGGGGGTTGCCTATTTGCCATCTTTGGATGTGGATCATGTCTCATTCACCTGGGATCGCATCGAGATCGTCCGTCCTGTCGTGTTGGAAGGTAAGCGGATCGGCGCGGTAGTGATGCAGTGTGACACGAGCGAACTTTACGCGCGGTTGTGGAGCAGCGCGTTCGTGGCGTTGTGCATCCTGTTCGTCGCGGCCGGCGTCGGGTATCTGCTGACGATGCAGCTCCAACGCTTCATCACAACGCCTATCCAGAATCTCGCCAACGCTTCGAGGATGGTGGCAATTGAAAAGAAATATTCCATCCGCGTCTTGAAACAGGCGGACGATGAACTGGGAGAATTGACGGACGGCTTCAATAGCATGTTGACGAAGATCGAAGCGCGCGACAACGCCTTGCGAGAAGCGCAGGCCGAGTTGGAAAAGCGTGTGGCGGATCGGACTCGCGAACTCTTCGGCACGAACCAGCAGTTGCACATGGAGGTGGGCAATCACAAGCGCGCCAAAGAGGAGTCGGATGCATTGCGGGATAGGTTGGTGGTCGCCTACGATAAACTCCGCAGTGAGACCGACGAGCGGGCTCTCATGCAGGAGAAATTAAAATCCTCTGAGGAGCGGTTCTCCAAGGCGTTCAAGACGAGTCCCGTGGCGCAGGCCATTCTCACGCGCAGCAGCCGCATCTTTGTGGATGTGAATGATCGCTTCGCAGAACTCGCCGGAGTCGAGCGGCAGAAACTCATCGGCACTGTGTTGTTCAGCATCCCATTGTGGTCTTTGCCGGAGACGCGTGCGCGGATCGAACAATTGCTTTCGGACGGTCACGCGTTGAGCAACTGGGAGTGCCGTATCTCGGATGGCACTGACAAAACACGGCACGCATTGCTCTCGGCAGAGAGTTTCCAACTCGGTGACGAGCAATGCGTGTTGCTGATGACCGAGGATATTTCCGAACGCGTGAATCTGGAGGGGCAGTTGCGCCAGTCGCAAAAGATGGACGCCATCGGCCAGCTCGCGGCGGGCGTCGCGCATGATTTCAACAACTTGCTCACCGTCATCCAAGGTTACACACAACTGCTTCTCGCCATGGAAACCGCGAACGGAGTCAGCAAGGAGGCGCTGGAAAAGATCATCGCTGCTTCGCAACGTGCCGCTGGATTGACGAGCCAGTTGCTCACGTTCAGTCGCAAGCAAGTAGCGCAACCCAAGGCCGTGGACATGAACAAAGTCGTCCACAGCGTCACAGGCTTGTTGCGCCCGGTGTTGGGAGAGAATATCCGCCTCAACATCCGCGCGACATCAGAGCTTCCATCCGTGATGGCGGACGCAGGCATGTTGGAACAGGTGTTGGTGAACCTGGCTGTCAACGCGCGCGACGCCATGCCCAAGGGCGGCGAACTCATCGTCAGCACGTTCCGTTGCGAGATTGACGCCACGTATCTCCAGTGCCGTCCACAGGCCAGCACGGGGCAATTCGTCTGCCTGCAAGTCAGCGATTCCGGCACAGGAATGGACACGCAAACGATAGAGCGCATCTTTGAGCCCTTCTTCACCACGAAAGGTGTCGGCAAGGGAACAGGACTCGGCCTCGCCACGGTCTATGGCATCGTGAAGCAGCATCGTGGTTGGGTGGAGGTCGTGAGCCAGATCGGAGTGGGCACGACATTCAAGGTGTTTATCCCCGCTGTGGAGCAAGCCAGTCATAACACTGAATTCAACACCAATCCCGATGTGGTGCGCGGTGGCAATGAACTCATCATGGTGGTAGAGGATGAACCCGCGTTGCGCGAACTGGTCACCAAAATTTTACGTACCTACGGCTACCAAGTTCTTGAAGCCACGCATGGCAAGGATGCGATTCGCATTTGGGAAAGCACCGCCGTGAAGCCCGTATTGCTCTTGACGGATATGATGATGCCGGAAGGAATGACGGGTTGGGATCTTGCGTGTCACATCCGCGCCGAGTCACCGGATATGAAAGTGGTTTATACGAGCGGATACAGCCCGGAGATTTTCGGCGGCGAAGTAAAAATGGATTCCAACGCGAACTTCCTGCCGAAGCCGTTCCATCCTCGAATCCTCGCCAAGACAGTAAGGCAGTGCTTGGATAGTTAGCTCGCGCGGGCGAAGACGAGAAACATTTCGTCGCCGATGTGTCGGGATGACTTCAATTGGAACTGCGCCGCTAGTGAAAGTTTTCTGAAGCCCATACCCTCTGCAATCGTCGGCGCATCTCGTCCGCCGAAAACTTTTGGACAGACGGTGAGATGCAGTTCGTCCACGAGTCCGGCGCGGAACATCGCATCGTTCAAATCGCCGCCACCTTCGCAGAGCAATCGCTTCACACCCCACTTCTCGTGCAACCAACGGAGCGCGGATCGGAAATCGATTTCGTGGTCACCGCAAATCTTGATGGTCGCACCTAAGTCTTCTAGGCGACGACGTGAGGAAGCGGTCATGCGCCGCGTGGTGAGAATGATGATTGGTGACGCCATTCCCCTCGCCCCGTCCCTCTCCCCATCCGATGGGGAGAGGGTGGCCGAAGGTCGGGTGAGGGGACGATGTTTGAAAACTTCTGCGCGGGGATCAATCGAGCCGCTGCCGCTGACGATGATGCGGAGGTTGTGTTCTGCGAGACCGCGCTTGAGTCGTTGCCTCTGAAACTTTGCGCTGCCTGTGCCCATGCTGATCTTTGCCGAATCCACGGTGCGCGCACCGCTCATCACCGCATCGGCTGTGGCGCGGAGTTCGAGTAAATGTTCGTGGTCACGGCGACTGCCGAAGGAAGACACGGCGCGGTTCGCCGTCGCAATTTTTCCGTCCGCTGTCATCGCCATGTTCACGAGAACGAACGGAAGGTCTGAAGTCTGAAGTCTGAAGTCTGAAGTCGGAACTGCCCACGCTCCGGTTTGATGCGGCGCGGTCTTTGCCTTCAGACCTGAGACTTTAGACTTGAGACTCATAGGACAAGCATCGCATCGCCGTAGCTGAAGAAGCGATAGCGTTCGCGGACAGCTTCGGCGTAGGCGGAGAGAATGGTCTCGCGTCCGCACATTTCCCCCGGCGCAGCGAACGCGCTCACGAGCATCAACAGGGTGGAGCAGGGGAGATGGAAGTTGGTGAGCAGTGCGTCCACGATTTTGAAAGCGCGTGGTGGATGGATGAAAATCTTGGTGCGGCCTGATCCGGGAACAATGGTGGTTTCTTGTGCGCGGCTCGCGGGGACGCTCGCCCCACCCGCGTTGGATTGCGCCGCGCTTTCGAGAACGCGGACGCTGGTCGTGCCCACGGCGATGATTCGGCGACCTTCAAACTTCGCCGTGTTCACAGCTTTTGCGGTGGCCTCGCTCACTTCATAGCGTTCTTCGTGCATGATGTGTTCGGCGAGTGTGTCCGCTTTCACGGGAGCGAATGTGCCGAGGCCGACGTGGAGCGTGACGAAACAAATCTCCACGCCGCGCCCCCGGATTTCTGCGAGCAGTTTTTCCGTGAAGTGCAATCCTGCGGTGGGCGCCGCGACGGAGCCTGCGGGTTTTGCGAAGACGGTTTGGTAACGCTCCAGGTCAGATGTGCGTCGGGCCGAATCAGAGTTCGGCGTTACGGCTTCGCGGCGGATGTAAGGCGGCAAGGGAAGCTCTCCGAGTGAGTCGAGGTCGTTGAGAATATTTTCTGTGCCGGAGAAGCAGAGGCGGCGATGCCCCTCATCGTTCGTTGCTGTGACGCTGGCGGTGATATTGCCGATTGTAATTTGCGTTCCGGCTTTCGCACGCTTGCCAGGCTTCATCATCGCCCACCAATCGTTCGTTGAATTTTCTTCGAGCAAAAGAATTTCAAAAGCGCCCCCGGTTTTTGCGTTCGTGCCGCGCAGTCGTGCCGGGATCACGCGAGAGTTGTTCAACACGAGCACATCGCCAGTGCGAAAATAATCGAGCACGTCCCGAAAAGTTTTGTGTTCAAGAGTTCCAGTGTCGCGATGGACGACGAGCAGTCGCGATTCATCGCGCTGCGCAGCGGGGAGCTGCGCGATCAATTCCGTCGGCAGATGAAAATCAAAGTCAGAGGTACGCATCGGCGGCGAGAGCGTAGTTATCTGGAGGCGATTGCCAATCTCAAGTTGTCATTGGCTGTTAATTTCGCGTCTCCACCTGTGGTGTCGGGTGGTTTGGACGCCCCAATTAGCGGTGGTAGCTGGCTGAATGCCGATAGTTTTCCCCAACCTGTTTTCAACCTGTGAATAACTTCTGCATAAAACTTCGGGAAAGGAGTTGACGCAAAGTGTCAAAGGGTGTTTAACAGTGCGGTGTTGTGGGGCAATTAGGGGTAAAGTGGGTTTGAGTAAAACCCCTGTGAACAAAATGTCGAACAGCGGATCAACGACTCAGGTTTATAACTCAACTTACCGTCATGGGGTTGATGAGAAGCGTCGTATCCAAATTCCTTCGATGTGGCGGCCCTCTGAGCCGGGCATTCAACTCACGCTGATCGTCTGGCCGCAGCGGGCGGAAGGTTCGTGTTTGCGCGTGTTGCCGCCGAAAGAGATGGCGGAGTTGATGGCGGACTTGGATGCGATGTCGAACGACGACGGGCGCAAAACAATTCTGAAACGCATCATCGGTTCTGAATCCACGCAGGTGACGCTTGATAAGGCGGGTCGCATTTGTGTGCCGGAAGAAATGGCGACGGCAGCGGGCATCAAAGACGAGGCGGTACTCGTGGGCATGTTGGATCGGTTCGAGATTTGGAATCCGGCGCTCCACGAGAAGGTGAAGGCGGCGGACATGGTGTTGGCGTCGGAAGCGTTCAAGCGGATGGAGTGAGCGAGATTTTGGCTGGAGTCGAAAAGTGAGCGGAGAGGGCGACGAAACGAATATGAAATTTGGAAGATTGCTGGCATCGGGAAAAAGTCTGGTGAACGGAGATGTGTCTGGTCGGTATCGGATGGAGAAAAACCTTCGATTGCCGAAATTCATTTCGCCGCGCAATCCATTCAAGCAGGAGAAGGCGGCTGAACCCGCATCGCCCCCAGCGGCGGTCGCCGCTCCTGCTGTCCCGGTAGTGGCTGTCGCCGCCGATGTGTTACCGCCCGCGAAAAAGATTTCGCTGTCGGTGCGCGTCGGTGGCGGGTTGCAGAAGGTGATTTTGTTTTGTTTGGATCACAATCCGTTCTCAGCCATCGGCAAGCCTAAGCTTTCGGGGATACCGCGTTTTGGAAAACCGGCGCAGCAGACGGAGCTGGCTTTGGATCGGGCGAAGGCGGAGCGAAGCGATCTGGCGAGTGCGCAGTTGGTGCGGGTGGGAGTGTTGCAGAAATAATTTTAATAAGCGATGCGAAGTGGCCGAGTTCTTACACAAGCCGGTGATGATGGCGGAAGTGCTGGCAGCGCTGCAGCCGAAGCCGGGCGGCCTGTACGCCGACGGTACGCTCGGTGGAGCTGGGCACGCGACAGCCGTGCTGGCCGCGAGCTCGCCGAACGGACGTCTGCTGGCGTGCGACCGAGATGGCGTCGCTCTTGAAGCGGCGACGAAGCGGCTGGCGGAGTTTGCGGGACGGTTTGAATTGCGGCGCGGTAATTATTCAGAGTTGAGCGAGTGGATTCCGGCGGGGAGTTGCGATGGTTGTTTGCTCGATCTCGGTGTGAGTAGTCCGCAACTCGATGTGGCTGAGCGCGGTTTCAGTTTTCAGAACGACGGCCCATTGGACATGCGGATGGATACTCGGCAGGCGATGACAGCGGCGACGTTGTTGAACACGGAGAGCGCGGAAGAGATCGCGAAGATTTTTTGGGAATACGGCGACGAGCGGGAATCGCGGCGGTTTGCACGGGCGATCGTGCATGACCGGGAGTTGCGACCGTTCACGACGACTCGGCAATTGGCGGAGTTGATCGAGAGATTGTCGCCGCGAGGCGGGCGCAAAGCGCATCCGGCCACGCGAGTGTTTCAGGCGCTGAGGATTGCGGTGAACGACGAGATTGGCTCGTTGAATCGTGGGCTAGAAGGCGCGCTGAGAATTTTGAAGCCCGGCGGAAGATTGGCGGTGATCACATTTCACAGCCTTGAGGACAGAGTTGTGAAGCTGTTCGGTCGGGATCGAGCGCGGGATTACACGTTTGATGGGGAAGATGTGCCGGAGTTGCGGAAGCCGTGCGTGCCGGAGATCAAGTTGATCAGCCGTAAGGCAATCATGCCGAGCGACGCGGAGTTGGCCGAGAATCCTCGAAGTCGCAGCGCTCAACTCAGGGTGATGGAGAAAATTTAAGTGGCAAAGAATCGTAAAAATGAATCTGTGGTGCTCCGGTTTGGTCCGGCGTTGAAGGCGTTTGCGCTGATCGCGGTGATCGGGGGCGCGTCTGTGGGTTACGTGTGGCAAAAGGGGCAGATTGAATTGCTCGGGCGGCAGATCAAAGAGCGGGAGATGCGGCTGGCGGAGTTGCGCGATCAGAACAAAAAGCTGCGCGACAATCTGGCGATGTTGAGGTCGCCCGCGATGCTGGAGCAGCGGATGAACAAGTTGAATTTGGGGATGGTGATGCCGCAGGCGAAGGATGTGTGGCGTGTGGCGGAGCCGTTGGCGAGGCCGGTGAGTGTGACGGCGCAAACGGCGAGTGTGCAGCAAGTGGCGTCGAGATAGTCACCAAAAGTTTTTTGCCGCTGCCCGGATTGCGGTCGTGAGGAACCGACTGCGTCCGGGTGGCTGGCAAAGTTTTCAGAGAAGTTAGTTTCACGATCCGACCAGATGCGAGTCCGGCGGGTTTTCAAATAATTCACGAATACAGTTTTTACCACCGCCCGTGGCTTGTGGGTTGAGGAACCGAAACGGTTGTGGGCGGTTGGTGATTTTCAAACATGGGAAAGCGATTGCAAACAAAGCGGCTGTTATGGCTGGTGGGCGGGCTGTGTCTCGCGTTCACCGGGCTTGCGCTGCGGCTTGCAGAGTTGCAGGTGCTGCGGCATGAGGAGTTGCACGCGCTGGCGGAGGAGAACACGGTGCGGAAAATCCGCATCCAGCCCCGTCGCGGCGACATCTTGGACGCGCGGGGAAATCTGCTGGTGTCGAGCACGATGGTGAAAACCATTTATGCCAATCCGACGTTGCTCACGAACCGGCAGGCGGAGGTGGCGCGAGCTATCGCGCCGATTCTTGGCATGAACGAGGCCGATCTGTTCCGCAAACTTCAACCCGCGACGTACGTGAATAAAAAGGGCCAGACTGTGCCAGACACGTATGTGGTGCTGACGAACAAGGTGTCGCTGGAGGCGTGGGCCAAGGTGCGTGAGACGATGGCAAATCTGAAGTTCGCAGGTGTGGATGAGAAGAGCCTGAAGCAGTCGGAGAAGAGTTTTTATTCGGCGTTGAGGAAGTCTGCGATCGGGGCGGATGTGGTGGAGGATCAGGTGCGGAAGTATCACGCGAATGATCTTGCGGCACATGTTCTCGGATTTGTGGGGCGCAATGGAGACACGAATTCGGCGGACTTTGGGCAATTGATCGGCGTGGATGGGATCGAGCGGACGTTTGACGACAAACTTTCCGGGACACAGGGCTGGCGCGTGACGGAGTTGGATCGGTACAAGCGCGAAATCGTCCCGATGCGCGATCAGAATGTTCCGGCGCGGGATGGTTTCAATGTGGTGCTCACGATTGATTCTGTGATCCAGCATGAGTTGGAGAACGCATTGGAGCAGGGCATGAAAGAGTTCGCTCCGGTCAATATCACCGGAATCGTGTTGCGTCCTGGCACGGGTGAGATTCTGGCGATGGCGTCGTTGCCGGATTTCAATCCGAACAAAGTACCGCGCGATCCCGAACTGCGGAAGAACCGGCTGATCACGGATTTTTATGAGCCGGGTTCGACGTTCAAGATCGTGCCTGTGGCGGGTGCGTTGAATGACGGGAAAATAAAGCTCTCTTCCGTGTTCAATTGTGAGAACGGGTTGTTCCGTTACGCCGGAGTGTCGTTGCACGATCACCATTCTTACGGCCCGTTGACGGTGGAGAAGATCATCACGTATTCGTCGAACATCGGTGCGGCGAAGGTGGGATTGGAACTGGGTGAGAACCGTCTTTACGAACACATCAGCAATTTCGGATTTGGGATGCCTACGGGGATCCAATTGCCATCCGAGTCGCCCGGCCTGTCGCACCCGGTGAAGAAGTGGAGCAAGGTCACCATCGCGCAGATTCCGATGGGGCACGGCATCGCGGTGACGCGGTTGCAGATGGCGATGGCGATGGCGGCGATCGCGAATGATGGCTGGCTGATGCGTCCGATGTTGGTGAGCCGCCTTGAGGATGGTGCTGGAAATATCATCGCGCAGTATCAACCGCAGCGAGTGCGCCGGGCGGTGAGTGAGTCTGCCGCTGCGGATATGGTGAAGGCTTTGAAGACGGTGGTGTCCACCGGGGGCACTGCGACAAAGGCGGGGATGACGAATTATGTTGTCGCTGGCAAGACCGGCACGGCGCAGAAGCCGGGGAAGGGCGGTTACGTGGATGGAAAATTCATTTCGTCTTTCATCGGGTTTTTTCCTGCGGACAAGCCGGAGATCTGCATCTCCATCGTCTTGGATGAACCGAGCAAGAATGGTCACTTTGGTGGTGTGGTGGCCGCGCCAGTGTTTCATGAAGTGGCGACGGCAGTGGCGAGTTATCTGCACATTGTGCCGGATAAAAATGTTGGCGAAGTAACGTCGGTCGGCAGCGGGACATCTCCGGTTGATGTTCAGTCTGCAAGAACAGTGGCGTCGAGAGCATCGAGAACCCAATGAGATTATGAATCCAAACAGCATCTCCCATCGGTTGTTCGTGTCAGCATTGTCGCAAAGCGGTCAATTGACTGCGAAGCGTCCAGAGCAGCGTATTGAATTCCGCTCTGTTGTGAAATCCAACGAGGCGAAGCAGTCTCAGTCCGCCTCGGCATCCGCAGCGCGCAAGTGCGAGTGGTCGTGGAGCGGCTGGCAGCATACGACGATTTGATTTTTGAGTGTCAGTCTGAGCCGGTTCATTCTCGTGGATGATTCATCAGGCACAGTGGCGCACGGTGGTAAGAAGTAATGTGAAGGGATTTTGTGGAAGCGATGGATCTGGGATTTGCGGTGGCGGCGTGCGGCGGGGAACTCGTGAAGGGTTCACCCGCAGTGAGTTTTCAGCGCGTGAATACGGACTCACGACAGGCGCAAGCTGGGGATTTGTTCGTGGCGCTGTCGGGTGAACGGTTTGACGGACATGCGTTCGTGGCGGAGGTCGCGGCGAAAGGCGCGGCAGCGGTGGTGATCGAGCGCGGGCACACGCTGGCGGCGTTGCCAGAGTGCGCGGTGATCCAAGTGGCGAATGCGCGACAGGCGTTTGGCCAGATCAGCGCGGCGTATCGGAAACAATTTTCCATCCCGGTCATCGCGGTGGGCGGATCGAACGGGAAGACGAGCACGAAGGAACTGATCGCGGCGGTGTTGCGGCAGAAGCTGGCGACGCTGTGGAGCGAGGCGAGTTTCAACAATGACGTGGGCGTGCCAGCAACGTTGCTGCGATTGGATAAAACGCATCAAGCGGCGGTGGTGGAAGTCGGGACGAATCATCCGGGCGAACTCGCGCTGCTGGTGAAGTTGATCGCGCCACAGTTCGGTGTCATCACAAACGTGGGGCGCGAGCATCTGGAATTTTTTGGTGATCTCGACGGCGTGGCGAAGGAAGAGGGCATGTTGGCGGAGTTGTTGCCAGCGGATGGAAAACTTTTCCTGAATGGCGATGACGAGCGGAGCGACGCGATAGCGAAGCGCGCGAAGGCGACGGTGGTGCGGGTGGGGGCAACTGCGAATTGCGACTGGCGCGTGAAGAATGTGAAGTTGGACAAGAACGGCGCTGCGTTTTCTGTCGAGACAGCGCGCAAAGAATTTTGCGGGATTTACCGCATCGGTTTGCTGGGGCGACATCAGGTGGGGAATTCGATGTTCGCCATCGCGCTCGGCGCGGAGCTGGGGTTGAGTCGTGAGGAGATCAAGCGCGGGTTGGCGGAGTGTGTTCCGGCGAAGATGCGGTTGCAGCTTTATGAGGCGTCGGGCGTGTGCGTGCTGGATGACGCGTATAACGCGAACGCGGATTCGATGCTTGCGGCGTTGTTGGTGTTGCAGGAGTTGCCGTGCAAGGGCAGGCGTGTGGCGGTGCTGGGGGACATGGCGGAACTCGGCGCGCACAGTGAAAGTGCTCATGCGGAAGTGGGGCGGCGCGCGGCGGAGTTGGGTGTGGAGCAGTTGATCACAGTGGGAAAGATGGCGGCCACGATGGCGCAAGCGGCGCGGGGTGCGGGGTTGAGTCGCGTGATCGAACTGGCGGACGCAGAAGCGGCGGCCACGGCGATCAAATCTTTTTTGAAAGCGGGTGACACGGTGTTGTTAAAGGCATCGCGGTCATCGCGATTGGAACGGATCGCGAACGCGTTAAAGGCGGGCGATGTCGGGAAGCGGAATTAGACCGATGTTATTTTATCTCAGTCAATTCATTTTGGATGCAGCGGAAGGGACGGCTTGGACGCATTACGTGTCGCCGTTGCGTTTGTTCCGTTACATCACGTTCCGCAGTGCGGGCGCTGCGGTGACGGCGTTCTTGTTGAGCATGTGGCTTGGGCCGAAAGTGATTGATTGGCTGAAGCGGTTGAAGTTCGGGCAGGAGTACAAAGACTTGGCGGATCAAACGGGCGATTTCAAAACGCGAATCCTCAGCAAGAAAGGCACGCCGACGATGGGTGGCATCCTCATCGTTCTGGTGTTGAACTTGACTGCGATCTTGTGGGCGCAGATGAATCCGCTGCTGGAGTTGACACTGCTGTCCGTGCTGGTGTTGACGGGGCTGGGTTTTTACGACGACTACGCGAAGATCATCAAGCAGCAAGGCGGGGGTGCGCCGCCGCATGTGAAGTTGTGGGTGCAGTTCGCGGTGGCGGCGTTCGTGGCGTTGTATCTGTGGAAGCTGCCGATGTTGAGTGAGCTTCGGTTAGCCGACACGAAGACGGTGATGGAGAACAATCTGGTGACCGTGTTGATGCTGCCGTTCTACAAGTATCCGATCCAGTGTGGCGCGATCTTCGGCATCGCGGTGGTGATATTGACGATCGTGGGCAGCTCGAACGCGGTGAATCTGACGGACGGTCTCGATGGGTTGGCGATCGGTTGCACCATCATCACGTCCATCGTGTTCCTGGTGCTGACGTATCTGGCGAGCAATTTCAAGTATGCGACGTATCTGCAAATCCCGTTCGTGCCGGGCGCGGAAGAGTTGACGGTGTTTTGTGCGGCGATGATCGGCGCGGGCATGGGGTTTCTGTGGTTCAACTGTCATCCGGCACAGGTATTCATGGGTGACACCGGATCGCTGGCCTTGGGCGGTGCTCTGGGATTGATCGCGGTGTTGATCCATCAACCGTTCGTATTGGTGATCGCGGGTGGGGTGTTCGTGATGGAAGCGGTTTCCGTGATCATCCAGAAGGGTTGGTTCAAGTACACGCGGAAGCGGTTTGGCGAAGGGCGTCGGTTTTTTCTGATGGCGCCTATCCATCATCACTTCGAGAAGAAGGGGTGGTATGAGTCGCAGGTGGTGACGCGGTTTTACATTTTGTGCGTGCTGTTCGCGGTGGTGGCGTTGAGCACGTTGAAGATTCGGTAAGTGGGACGTTTTGCGTGGTGCGTTTCGCGTCAAGTATTAGCGAGGCGTCTCGCGAATACTTGACGCAACACGAAACACGGAAGCAGATCAGGAGTTGCAATGGATGGTGATGCGACATGGAAGCAGTTAAAACGTGCGAGCGTTGAGCCGCTTTCCTCCTTGCAGCGCGGGCAGTTCGTTGTTACAAAAACAGTCGAAGCGGAGTCGTTTTATTTGCGCCAGTCAGTTGGTGCGGATCACGTCCCGCTGTTTCCCTGCTTCGACGGTTTTTCGCAACGACCTTTTGTGGCGTGAAACCCTTTGTATTCAGGGTAAATCAATTAGTGGTGGTGCGACGACGACGCACCACAACATGCGCCGTAAACCGGGAGTCGGTCAGGGCATCGGAAAGTCGGTTCGCCGAACAAACAGATTTGCTGCGGTCTCTTTTGAGGGAAAAGACCGCAACAAAAAATAATAAACCAAACCTCAACGAAAGGACGCGATTACGCGCCAAAGAAAAATGAACAGTCCATTGATACCCCAAGGCTCAAATCTGGAGCAACAAGACAAAGCCCGCTCCAGTCTCAAAACAAAAATCTTCGTCGCGCTCGGCGTGAACGTGGTCGTGTTGCTCGGCTTGTTGCTGACGCCCGGTTGCAAACGCGAACAGCCGCAGGCGGAAGTCCAACCGGATCCATTTTACGTGG
>JANPGI010000420.1:0-25507 GCA_031423875.1 Verrucomicrobiota bacterium
CTCGGCGAGGATTACACCAACACCATCCAGTTGCGCGAACGTTACGCCGTTTTGAAGACGCGCAAGGAACTAAAATTTGCCGCGCTGGATTGCTGGAAGACACTCTCCGAGAATCAGCCTGAAACCGTCACGCTGGAAACTTTCGGCTTCTCGGATGGCCGAAAGCTCATCCTCAACGGCACCGCACCGCAGGAGAACAACAGCGACGTGCTCAAGATGTTTGCGGACATGCGCAAAACCACCATCAACGGGCAACCCATGTTTGATTTCAGCAAGGGCAAAGAACCTGAGCTGCGGCTCGGACCCGGCGGCACGGTGGTGAACTGGAACTTTACTTTGGAACTCAAACGAACGGAGGGCGAGTGAAAGACTTGATCACAAAATTCAGCGCCTACTTCTCTCGCCTCAGCCCCTTGGAGCGGCTCTTTATTGCGGGCGCGATCATCTGCGTGTTCGTCGTCATCAACCTCGTTTTCGTGTTCCCGAAGTTCGGCAAGCTCAAGGGTATTGAACGCCGGGATCGCGATGCGAAAGCGAAACTTGAACTCTACGAGAAGGAGATCGCGCAGGCGGATTTCTATCGCACCAACATCACCATCCTTGAAGGCGATGGCGCGTCCGTCCCGCTCGAAGACCAGGGCGTCAGTTTTCTTCAGGCGATCCAAAGCGAGGCCGTGAAAAGCGGCGTCATCGTGCAGGCAAACAACCGCCAGCCCGAACGCACGAACCAGTTCTTCCTCGAACGCGCGCAATCTCTCACCACGTTATCGGAAGAAAGTCAGCTCGTGGATTTCCTCTACAACCTCGGCACGGGCTCGTCCCAGACCCGCGTGCGCGCCATCTCCATCCGGCCCGATCCCTCGCGCACCAAACTCAACGCCACCATCACACTCGTGGCGAGTTTCCAAAAGAAACCGCCAGTCCGTTCCGCAACTGCTCCTGCGCCCGCAGCCAAACCTGCGACCAAAGAGCCGCCGAAAGATTCTCCCAAACCCGCGCCGACATCCGTGACCAAACCGGCCACCAACGCTGCGCCGAAACTTCTAACGCCTAAAAAGTAATGAACGCGAAACTCCTTTCCCTCGCACTGCTCGTCCTCGCCGCATTTGATTTGCGCGCGCAAGACGCTGCGCCCGCCACCAACACGTTGAGCCACGACGAACTCATGCGCCGCGCCGCGCGCAATCGCCCCGAAACAAAACCCGACGCGCCCGCTGCGGATTGGTCTGCCACCAATTCTCCGAAGTACGCAGGTGTATCCGCCGAAAAAATGGCCGAAGCACTCGCAGCCCAACAAGCAGCCGCACCCGCAGCCACAAGCACTCCAGCACTCCGTTCCGCTCGCCGCCCCGTGGCTCTCCCCGGCGCACCCGGTGCGGCTCCCGCTGCCTCTACGATCCCCGCGATTCCAGCCCGTTCAACACCCGCTCCCGCACTTGCCGGTGAAAGCATGGAGCTTCGCCAGCCCGCCAACGCCAGCAACATCCCCGACCCGAACGTGATGATGCCCGCAGGCAGCATCAACTGGACAGCCGCCACGCTTGAACAGGTGTTGACCATTTATTCCGAGTTCGTGGGACGCAACCTCCTTCGCCCCGCTACGCTGCCCAAGGCCGAGATCGTTCTCAAACAAACCACGCCACTCACCAAACTCGAAGTCGTGCGTATGATCGAAGCTGCTCTCTCGCTCAACATGGTTGCCGTCATCAACGTGGGCGAAAAATTCGTCACCGTCATGCCATCCGCCGAGGCTTACAAGATTCCCGGCATCATCAACACCAACGTGGTTGGCGATCTTCCAGTGCTAGGCTCGATGGTCACGCATGTCGTGCAGTTGAAGAATAGCAAGCCCACCGAGATGGTCGCCATCCTCACACCGTTCGCCAGCGGCACAGCGGCCAACCCCGTCATGCCCGTGGACAGCAGCGGCATCCTCGTTCTGCGCGACAACGTGGCAAATGTGAAACGTATGTTGGAGATGATCGAGAAAGTGGACGTGGTTTCGACATCGGAGATCGAAAGCAAAGTCATTCCGATCAAATATGCCAAGGCTGAAGAGATCGCGAGCGCACTCAGCAGCGTCGGTGGTGGCGGCGGTGGCACCATTGGCTCACGCCCCGCAGCATCGTCGTCTGTCGGCAGTGGAGCCAACCGTTTGGGAGCGCAAGGGGGTCAAACCGGCTACGGCCAACCCGGTTCAATTCCCGGCGCGCAGCCCACGCCCTCCGCTGGCGGTACCTTTGGCGACCGTCTCAACAACATCATCCGCAAAGCCTCTGCCTCTGGCGACCTAACGATTCTCGGCACGACCAAGATCATCGCCGACATCCGCTCCAACTCTCTTCTCGTCTTCGCAGGGCGTCAGGACATGGAGATGATCGAGAAAATCATCGCCCAACTCGACGTGGTGCTGGCACAGGTGTTGATCGAGACGGTCATCATGGATGTGTCGTTGTCGGATTCAAAAAGTTTTGGGGTAAGTTATTTCCAAAAACCCGTCACGATCGGCCAAAACAGTTCAGGCATCGGCGCCATTAACAACGTCGGCTTCTTATCATCGAGTAGTTTCGGTACGGCCACCAACGGAGTTGCAGCACTTGGAAAAGGTTTGAGTTACTTCGGCAAGTTCGGTCAGGACTTGGATGTGACTCTGACCGCCATCGCGAGTGACAGCTCTGTGAAAGTCATCCAGAAGCCGCGCATCATGACGTCGCACGCTACTCCCGGAAAAATCTTCATCGGCAGCACCGTGCCTTACGTATCGAGCACTTACTACGGCGGTGGATTTGGCGGCGGCCCCAGCTCCTCGTATCAACAATTGCGCGTCGGCATTGATCTGTCTGTCACGCCGTTCATCAACCAAGATGGTCTCGTGGTGATGAAGATCGAAGAAGCCATTGATGAACTCGGCAAATCAGTTCCGATCACCGGTGTGGGTGATGTGCCTTCGACCGTGAGTCGAACACTGTCCGGTGAAATCGCCGTGCGCGACCGGGAAACCATCGTCCTTGGCGGCTTCATCCGCACTGGTGGTTCAGACGGAAAATCCGGGATCCCCATTTTGAAAGATATCCCGCTTATCGGAATGCTTTTCAACAACACCTCAAAGTCAAAAGACCGAAGTGAATTGATTGTGCTGATGCGCCCCACTGTTTTGCAAACGCCGGAGCTTGCCGCCGCCTACACGGACGAAGAAAAGACGCGCCTGCCGGGTATTCGCCGCGCAGAAGCAGAAAGCCTTGCCGAAGAAAAACGCCAGATTAAATCCGCAGACCGCTCTCTCGGTGTGAAACGCAAACCAGATACGCTGCGGGTGGAAGTTACCCAGCCTGCCTCCGTCAACGTGGATCCAAATCGCGACGCGAATGGTTTCTTGATCGTGCCGGAATGATCCGCGCCTGCGTCCGATGTGAGCCATTGATATGAAAATATCGTTTCGCGATTTCGACAAGCAGCACGACCGGAGTCAGTCGCTGTTGTCTCCGCGAACGTTTCATCGGCTTTGTTCGCTCGCGGTCGCATCTTTGGCGATCTTTCATTTCGGAACACCAAATCTTCACGCTGCTGGAACAGTGACCAATTGCACCGACGAGGCGTTTCGTTCTGCTCTGAACGGCGGCGGCATTATCAACTTCACAAGTGCTTGCTCCATCACCCTCACCGGCACGGTCTCGGTGATCAGCAACACCACAATCCTTACGTCTGGCAACGCCGTGACCCTTAGTGGCGGCGACGCAGTGCGGATTTTTACCGTGGCTTCCAACATCAATCTCTCACTGACTGGCGTGACGTTGAGCAACGGACGCAGCACGAACGGTGGCGCGATTTACATCAGCACGAACGCAACTGTGCAACTGACCAACTGTACCTTGACCGCGAACAACGCGATCGGGGTCGGCGGGACTGCTGGCAATAATGGTCAGACCAATTCAGGCGTCGGCGGCAATGGTAGTGCGGGCTCTGCTGGCACGTCAGGCTTGGGAGGTGCCATCTACAACTCCGGCACTTTGGCCATGCAGAATTGTGTTTTCACGACCAACAATGCCACAGGTGGTAACGGTGGTAACGGCGGCAACGGTGGCGCAGGCGAATTGGGCGGCGGCAACGGCGGTTCGGGAGCGAACGGTGGTGTGGGATTCGGCGGTGCCATTTACAACTTAGCGTCTCTGTCGGCTCGCGATTGCTCGTTCGCAACCAATACAGCCACTGGCGGAGCAGGTGGTAAGGGAGGAACAAACGGCGGCGGATCGTTCCCCGGATTGGCAGGTTCAGGCGCGGCGGGTGGCCTCGGTTCAGGCGCGGGAATTTACTCGGCTCAAACTATCACTCTGGTCAACTGCACTTTTTCAGACAACCAAGCGCGAGGTGGAAACAGCGCGGCTGCCGGCACGTTGGGAAATGGCAACGGCGCGAATGGCGCGAATGGAGCAAGTGGTTTTGGCGGCGGTGTGTTCAACGCGGGCACTTCTGTTGCGACCAATTGCACTTTTTACAACAACAAGGTTGTCGGCGGCAACGGCGGCAACGGTGGTTATGGCGATTATTTCTACGGCGGTAACGGAGGGACGGGCGGTAATGGCACGGGTGGAAATTTTTATAGCACTGGGAATGCGACTCTGGTGAACAACACATTGTCCCACGGCAGCGCGACCGGCGGCACGAATGGTTTGGCGGGTGCCGGACTATTTGATTCCGGTAACGAAGGCTCGCCCGGTCAGGCGCGTGGCGGAAACATCGCGCGCGAAGGCGGCACGTTCACGCTCAAGAACACGATTGTGGCCACCAATCTTTCCGGAGGTTGCGGCTATGGAGTCGTGGTTGATGCGGGCAACAATATCTGCGCTGACGCAAGCCTTGCGCTAGGCGGGAGCAGCTTCGTGAACACCGATCCCAAGCTCGCGAGCATCGCGAACAACGGCGGCACAACACAAACCCTGTATCCATTGGCCAGCAGCCCTGCCATTGATGCCGGCAGCGATACTGGAGTTTTGAACTTCGATCAACGCGGCTTCACACGTCCATCCGGAAGCCACACAGATATCGGTTCTGTTGAAACCCTGTTGCCGACACTCACGAGCCTCAGCGGTAGTTCAACAAACTTCAGCTTCTCCTACCCGACTGTCTTTGGTTTGACCTACGTCATCCAACTCAAGACCAACTTGAGCGATGCGGACTGGACTTCCATCGCTACAAACGTTGGCACAGGAAGTCTGGCAAATTATTCCGCCACCAAGTCGAGCACGGGCAGCAGATTCTTCCGGCTGTTGGTTCGATGACGTTTGGAACTTCAGCGTTCAGCCAGAGGGAGCAACCACGAATGGACACGAGTCCACACGAATTGAATCCGTTTGAATCGGTGAAATCTGTGTCAAAGCCTTTTCCGATTCGTGGTCGAGTTAAACGGATTCCGCGTCTGTTACTTCCGCAACTTCCGCCGCACCAGACTCGTCACCTCCATCGCCGCAGGAACTTTCGCCGCCAGCGCGAGCAGCCAATACGTCACGCCCGCAAGGATGCCCGGCACGAACACAGCCCCGATCCGCGCATAAAGTCCGTCGTGCCCGACGGTTTGATTCCAATAGCGGAACACGAAATACGCCACGCCGCCCGCAACAGTCGCGATGCCGATGAGCGCCATCACGTTGCCGATCAATCCCTGCATCTCCAATCGCTTGAGCTTGCGCCGGAGCGCGAAGAACAGCAGCCCGGTGTTGAACATCGCGCTGATCGTATTGGCGATGGCGAGTCCGGCTTCGCGATATTGCTGCACGAGATAGACCGCGATCACGAGATTCAGCACGAGACAGAACACGCTGATCTTCATCGGCGTCTTGATGTCGTTCAGCGCGAAGAACGCCCGCGCCAGAATGTTGTTCATCGAGAACAACAACAACCCCGGCGCAAGACACATCAAGGCCAGCGCGACACGTTGCGTGGCATCCGGCCCAAATTTCCCATGCTCATGCTCGAACAACAGACGCACGATCGGTTCAGCCAGCGCGAGTGAGACAGCGGCGGCGATCAGGTTCGAGAACGAGAGATAACTCAAACCCTGCTTCAGCGTGGATTGGAACTCCGTGAACTTCTTCTCCGCCGCCAGCCCCGACAACGTCGGCAGCAGAAACGTGGCGAGCGAGATGCCGAAGATGCCTTGCGGCAATTCCATCAAGCGCACTGCGTATTCAAAAGTCGAATTGATAGTCTTGGTATCATCCACAAAAAAAACGTAACTCTGCGTGACGAGCACGTTGATCTGGAACGCCGCCACGCCGATCGAGCCGGGGATCATCTTGCGCATGACGTCGCGCACCGTGGCATCGCGCCACGGCGACAACCATTGATAGCGGTAACCTTCATTGGACAAACTCGGCAGTTGGAAAACCATCTGCGCTAATCCCGCCACCACCACGCCGATGGCGAGACCGAAAATTTGTTGCTCCAACGTCACGCCCATGAGCGGCGCGAGCAGCAACACGCTCGCGATCATGATCACGTTCAACATCACCGAGCCGAGCGCAGGCACGAAGAAATGGCCACGCGCGTTCGCCATGCCGATCAACACCGCTGCCACGCAAACCAGCAACATGTAAGGAAACATGAAGCGCAACAGCCGCAGCATGAGCGTGGTTTCCGAACTGAACTGACCAAAGTACAACGCCGTCGAAATCCCGACAATCGCCAGCCCAGTGATCGCGCCTGCTGCCACGATCACGCCGGAGATGACGACGTTGGCGGTGCGCCACATCTCGTCTTTACCTGCGTGGATTTCCTTTTGCTTGAAGATGGGGATGAACGCCGCCGTGAGTGCGCCTTCACCGAGCAGGCGACGGAACAGGTTCGGCACCATGAAGGCGAGCGTGAACGCGCTGGCCACCGGGCCGTTGCCCATGAACGTGGCATAGACCATCACGCGCACCATGCCCAGCACGCGACTGGTCATGGTAGCGGCGGCCATTGCGCCGGAGGACTTGAGCATCTGCGACATCGCGCGCGGAGTCTAAGGACTGACGCACGACAGCCAAAGAGGAAAGTGTCTCAGCGGGAGGAATTCAAAGGGGAAAAGGTCAACCGATGGAAGGTGATGAAGGATCGCAGTCTATCCTTTGCGGCCTTTTCATTACTTTTGCTGGGGTGTCATTAGCCGCGTCATCTCGGCGAGCGTAACCCAAGTATCGGATGCGCCCAACCACTTCTTGTGAAAGTCTGAGAGGCGGCACCCAAGTGTTCCATCATCTCGCTTGGTCACTTCAAAGTAAGTGGTCTCCTCAAAGAGCGCGGCATCACGCAGCATGATGATGTATCGCCGACCGGCCTGCATGCCGAAAGCTCCCGGTGGCTCGTGCGTGCATGAGAGAGCCGTGCTTGTCAGTAGCGTCGGTGCGTTCGTGCCCTTGATATGAAGGCGCACATCCAAGCGCGCGTAACGCTCCTTGGTGATTTTTGTGACGATCGCGTCAACAACGTGGGTCGCCGTACTCAAACAACCTTGAAACTCGCCCATGCTGTAATCTGCCGAAACCCGTGCGACAGACACAGCGAGCGCGATGGCAACGAGCAATGTGGTCTTGTTTAGTTTCATTCGTCATTTGACGGAATGGATGTCGAAATACTCCTGACGTCGTAAGCCGCCTGTTTTGCATCAAATTTCATTTCATGTCGCGAGGCTATTTCTGGCGGAAAAGTCTGTCCAGCATGGTTTCTATTTTGAATCAAACCCAGATCACGCGCGCTTGGATATGGAGTGCGGTGACAAGTCACCGCTTTTCCCGCTGAGACGACTTGTCGTCCCAGCAGCAGCGCGTCCCTTGTCGCGTCTTAGCGAAGCGAAAACGGAAGCAATGGGGTGTGACTGGAAGTGCCGCTCGATTGTAGCGGGAGGCATCCTTGCCTGCCGTAGAGCCGGGCTTCCAGCCCGGCGGAAAGGCATGAATTGACGTGATCCGTTTGTAAAACAGAATGAGTTACGAGACAACAACGCGAATTCCGGGCGGCAAGGATGCACGCCCTCTGCGGCAACCCAGGATGGTAGCCGCTACTGTGCGGCAGTTTCAGTCACACCCGAAGCAATGTGTTACACGGACAGGACGCTTGTGTTGTCGCGGCACATCTCGACAGTGCGTCGCGCCGCACCCGAGGCGAGGGCAACCCCCTTCTGCAGAATCACTGCAAAAGGTTATCGGGTCCGCACATCGGATCGGGACTGTGATTTTTTTCGGTCAGCACTGATCACTGAAGATTCGGGTGTGAGGAGGGCGGCGGTGCGGGCGGGAAGGGTGAGTGTGACGTGACCGTGGTTGACAGGGACGGGTTGGTTGTCCGCGAGGCGATTGAAGAGTTGTTGTTTTTCCAGCAACGGGGCTTTCAGCGCGAACGTCAGCGTCTGGGACTGCGCGCTGTTGTTGAATGCCACGACCACACCGGTGTCTGTGGTGAGTCTGACGAACGCAGCGGTGTCGTTCTCGTTTTTGAGTTGGCTGAGTGTTCCGCGGCGGAGCGGTTCAAGTTCGCGGCGGAGAGTGAGGAGTTTCTTGACGTGTGAATGGATGCGTTCTTCGTCGGCGGTGCGTCCATTTTTTTCAAACGCGTTGCGTTTGTCCTCGCTCCAGCCGCCTGGAAAATCACGGCGGTTGTCAGGATCACCGCCGCCACGCATGGCGATTTCATCCCCGTAATAGATCATGGGCGTGCCGCGTGTGGTGAGCAGATAGGTGAAGGCGAGTTCGAGTCCTTCAATCGTCGCGCCTTGTTCATTCATGAAGCGCGAGGTGTCGTGCAGGCCGAGGAAGGTGACGAGGTTGCGGGCGTCCACGTAGTTGGTGTCTGCCGCAAGTGATAGCGCGAGCTTTGTCATGGGCTGGCGTTTGGCGAACACATCGCGCAGGGCGTAGTGCAGCGGAAAATCAAACAGCGTCTCGATACCGGAATCCACGCCGTCGAATTGTTTGCGACCGCCTTGGAAAAAGGCGACGAGCGCGGGGTTGCCGTCAAACATCTCGCCGAGAACGGTGAGGTGAGGATGTTCTTTTTTCAGCGCAGCAGTCCACTGAGCCCAGTAACTGCGGGGCACGTAGGGCAGGGTGTCTTGTCTCACGGCGTCGAGTCCAGTCATGCCAATCCACCAGAGGGAGTTTTGGATGAGATAAGTGGCGGTCTCGGAATCGTTCTGGTTCAAGTCGGGGAGGACGTTGATGAACCAGCCTTCGAGTGTGGATTTGAGTTTGTCCTGTGGTGGATTGTTGGTGGCGATGGTCCACGTCTGCCAAGAGTTGTCGAGATGGTGTTCCGCAGTGCCGTTGAACCATGTGGGTGTAGGAGGGTTTTTTACCCACGGATGGTAAGGCCCGGTGTGGTTGGCGACTTGATCCTGGATGACTTTGAATCCATCGGACTGGGCGGCGGTGACGAGTTCGCGCAGTTTGGGGATGTCGCCGAAGTGTTCTTCCACGCCGTAAAAATCCACCGCGCCATAGCCGTGATAATCGGTGGAAGCGACGCCGTTGGTGGAGCGTTGATTGTCGCGGGTGTATTTTTCCTTGGTGTTCGCGTGGTTCACGTTGTCATACCACGGCGTGGGCCACAGCGCGGTGATGCCGAGGTCGCGCAGGTAGGGAAGATGGTTGATGACTCCTTGAAGATCACCGCCGTGATAATCGCGCGGCTTGGTGCGATTCGTCAAACCTCGCGACGCAGCGGGGTCGTCGTTGGACGTATCTCCGTTGGCGAAGCGATCGGGCATGAGCAGATAGATCACGTCGTCGGGGGAGAAGCCAGCGAAGCAGTTGTTTTTCGAGAGTGTGGGAGAAACGGTGAACGGCGCAGTGGCTTGGCCTTGTGGCGTTTCGAGCTTCAGCGAAATGGTGGTGGGTGTCATGTCGGGTGCGATGAACACATCGCAGAATACATGAGTGCCAGCGGCGTTGACGGTTAGATTGGAGAGCGAGAGTCCTGCGGGTGCTGTGATGGATGTGCCCGATAGGTTTGTTCCTGAGAGCAGCAGGCGCACGGGGTTGTGGGAATGACCGGCCCACCAGTTGGGTGGTTCCACGCGGGAGATAACGGGCGGGCTTGCTAGGCTCGTCAGAAAGTTAAGCGCAACCCATGTTGCGACCACTACGAAATACGAAATAGATTTCGCAAGGCTCACGGTGATGAAGCGAGGGTACACTTTGTTGTTGTGGTTTTGGAAGATGACCACTGCGCACTGCTTGATCAAACAATCCAAGCGAATCAAGGTGGAGATTGCTTGTAGGGACCACTGGGAGTGCGTTCGGCAATCCATACCAAATCACGATTTAATGTTGGAGGATTTGCGTTCACTCGATAGCGTCCGGAATACTGAACGCCCGGCTTGGTTACCGACTCCTTCCACTTGTAGATTTCAGCATGGCCATCGGCGAATGATATTCCCGTGCCTCCATCGTGAAGACTTCCTGGCAGTTCGATAAATAGTCCAACACCATTCGTTGCACCAGGGTTGGTAAAAAGTATCCCATCATCAATGCTATCGGGATGCTCGTCCATGAACAACCAGCTCTGGCTCGGTCCAGGAGTGTTAAGGTCTGACATTTTCTCAGCCCAAAAGAATCCGCCCCACCCGAATCCGGGATTCATCGGTGCCGCCCATTTTCTTCCATGACCCATTGCTGCGTTCATGGCAACGCTTCGGATTCGATTAGCCTGTCCCGATGATCGTTGAAGTGGAGATAGAAAATTATCGGCAGGACACCGGTAGATGGCAGGATTTTTGGCTGTGTAGTTTCCCAAACTCGAAACAAGGTCGCTGATTAAATACCGGGTTTCAAAGTTTTGAACGCCATTGCCCCAATCCATAAAACCTCCACCGACCCACGAAGGGGTTCCGTTGAATGGCAGGCCGCCATCTGCGTTGATGACGAGTTTGTCTGCGTTATCGCCCGCATACATTGTCCACGCCAGTACCAATTGCTTTTTGTTATTCAGACAATTGATGATCCACGCCTTCTGCTTGGCTTTTCCCAAGGCAGGCAGAAGCATGGCTGCAAGAATGGCGATGATGGCAATGACCACGAGCAACTCGATCAAGGTGAATGCTTTTTTTGTTGTCGGCATAGTCAGAGGTTGTGAGGTGGGGTGAAGCAGATAAATGGAGGCGGACTGTGATAGCCCGCTCCGGCTGTCAGGCCGGAGCGGGCTGAACTAAGATCAAATCACGGATTTGAGCGTTTTTGTAGGCGGAAGAACCGGTTGCCGCCAGCGTTGGGCCAGTTGGTTGAACTGAGCGTTTCCGTGGCTGGCAAATCAGTCCATGAACCGCTGTTCAAGCTGGAGCGGGTTTGCAGGGTCACGCAAGGCGTGCCGTCCCAAGTGACGGCGACGTTTCCGCCGGAAGGCGTAACCTTGAGACCGCTGACTGCTTGCTCCACGCGAGTGGAGGCGAAGTTTGTGCCGAATTGTGCGACTGGCAGATCAAATGAATTTCCAAATGACCGTACAATCTGGACGTGGTCTGCACCAAAGCCAGCTTCATTGTCAGATCCACCGATGCTGAATTTGAACTTTTGTGCGCGTGCTGCGCCCGGGTTCAAAACAGTTTGGTAGGCATACAGATTATTACTTCCGGCAGCGGACATTTGAGGGAGAAATACATCCCAAGGTGCCCAGCCATTGAATTCGCCGTTGATATGCACTGACTGTGATCCGTTGAAAACCGTTCCGTCGGTGGCCGTAGTGCCGTTGGTCAACTGCAGGAAGAAGGTGACGGTGGTGAATTGTGACAACATATCGCAGGGCGAGGCATCGTTGTAAAACACCAGCGGAAGGACTTGAGTCGGTCCCGCAACTTGGAAGCTGCGATCCCCACCGCCAGTTGAAATAGGGCTTTCCCAACCGCCATTGGCGCGGAACTTATAGCTAAAGCTTGCTCCATTCGCACCCACGACCGGCAGGACTGAGGAGTAGATGTTCGATGCGTTACCAGAGAGTGCGGGGTTGTTCGTCAAATCCGCTCCATCGCCCCAGCCAGTCATGCCTCCAGAAACGCGGATGAATTGTCCCGGCGTGAAGTTGCCAGCGATGATTTGTGCAGTCATGTCCACTTGGAATGTGACTTGGTTGGTCGGAGTGCTGGGAGCGAGGTTGTTCCAATACACGATGGGCAAAGTTTGATTGCCGCCGACAAGAGTGAATGAAGGTCGGTCGCTGATTATTTCCCACGTATCGCCAATTGGAGCGCGGAACTTATAGTTGCCGGGATTTGAGCCGGGGAAGCCGGTGACCTCAATTGTCTGGCTATATAGATCCGCGTTGGTGCCGGAAGCGGCAGGATTGTTGGTGAAGTCAACACTTGCACCCCATCCATTGAAACCGCCGGATACGCGGACGTAGTTTCCGGGTTGTCCGTTGGTGAATGTGCCCAAGGCGATTTGCCCAGACATGCTGATTTGGAACGTCACGTTGTTGGTGGGCGCGGGATACTTGGCATCCCAAACCGTCAGCGGCAACGTTTGGCTGCCCGCTGCAAGAATGAATTGACGATCCGCTCCACCTTCCCAAGCGTCGCCGGGAGCGTTATAGTAGAATTTGCAGCCCACCAACGTGCCGGGGGCGTTGGTCATATTGACCGTGCCTGAAAATATACCGGAGCCATTATTGGTCAGGATATTTAGGGCGTTGAGTCCATAGCCTTGGTTGTTGAAGCTGCCCCGCACATAGAGTGTGCTGCCGCCACCTATGGCGGTGGCCTCGGCGTTCATATCCACCGTGAAGGTGACCAAAGTGTCGGCGTGGGTTGCTGTGGTGGCAGCAATCATAAGTCCCGCAGCTAGCAGGTGACGTAGTGGGTTTAGTCGAGTCATCATAAGAGTTGGTTGTACTGGTTTGTATTAAATGTGAACTGTGCTTCGCCCATACTAAAGCACACGGTAGCTATCGGTCGCTACCGCATGTTCGTGCGGACTTGTATTGCCAATTAAGGCCGTGGAATAAGGGTCATTTCGCATTGCGGGCGCGGACTTGATCGAGGTAATTTCGCGCTTCCGGGTAGTTTGGGTTGAGCCGAAGTGCCGCCTCAAAACATCGCATGGCTTCGTCCAACCGGTTCTGCCGCACCAGCATCACACCTAGGTTCACCTGGCTGACTGCATGGTGGGGATTGATGCGCAAGACTTCGGAATACTCTTTGATTGATTCCGCCACGTCACCTTTGGTGGCAAGTTCGCCTGCGAGTTCAAAATGCGCTTCCCAGCCGCCGCGCTGCGACTTGATGGCCTCCCGGTAAATCTGGATCGCTTCGTCGCGGCGGTTCAGTTTCGACAACGTTTTGGCTTTGTAGGCGAGATAATTACCATCCTGTGGCCGGATTTTTACAGCCCTTTCAAAATAACCCAGTGCCTCCTCAAATTTGTTTTCCGAAGCTGTGACGATGCCCAGTTCGTACCACGGATCGGGCAACGAAGGACGATGTCTCGCGGCGCGTTCGAGAAAGCTTCGGGCTTCAATCGTTTGCCCCGCCTCGCCCAACATGCGCCCCGTTTGCAGGCAGCCGTAAAAATCATGAGGAAACAGTTCCGTGATCTTACGGTACTCGGCCAGTGCGTTTGTGCGATCACCAATGGCTTCCAGAAAATTCGCAAAATTCTCATGCAGGAATGCATCCTGTGGGCCGCGCGTCACGGCTGCTTCAAACACGGCCCGGGTCAGTGCCACAGCATTCGTCTGGCGTTGAGCCTCACGCAAGCGAGTCAGGTTATTTTGTAAAATCGCGGCTCGTGCAGGATTGTTGAACTGCGCGCTCAACGGCGGTTGTCCCATGCGTGACAACACAGAGGTTAGGACAAAATCACGATTCCAGAACGACAGCCCGATCTCACCTTCACAATGCTGTTGAGTCGCCCAGCCGCCTGAGGCTTTGCTTTGAGTGTCCTCCGGCAAAACTGAAGCGATGTGTTCGGCCCAGACTTTGGCGAGACGATAGTTGCCATCAAAATTAAAATGGACGTGCTCAAAGAATGAATCGTCTCCCGCAATCCCTTCAGGAGCGGCAGCGGCTAACGCAGCTTCCGCGTCGCACAGCTTCAAGCCGTCAGCCGCAAAATCTTTCGCCACAGTCCGGATGGTGGTATTGATGCGAGTATCCGCGCGGAACGGCAGCGCATCCACATCACAGGCCCGTTGGAAGCGTTCCCGTGCGGCAGAAATATTCGTTGCGCCCAGCAGGCATTGCGCCCAGCGGAATTGAAGTTCGGCAAATGTTGGATCAAGTTTTGAAGCTTGCTCGAACTTTTGCGCCGCAGCCATCGTCTGGTGGTTGGTTTGAAGAGCCACAGCGCTTGCATAGAGTGAATCAAACTGCCCACGTTCCGTCGCAAGTAGGTTGCTGTTCACCATTGAGGCGAATGGGGGGCAATCGCGCAAGTTCACCGACATTGTGCTGAGGATGATCTTTGCGCCGCTTGAACGCCCCAGCTCGATAATGCCTCGCAGGTTTTCGTCGAAGTTTTGATAAACTGTTTCGCGCCGCGCGTCGTCCGGCGGGATCTGATTCGTCAAAAACATTTTCATCCCGCCCCACGATGAATTCGCCGGTTTACCGCCGAGGTTGCGCAACCATTTAACCGCGAGCTGGCCGACGCGGGTTTTCTGGATCGCCAGATTGAACCGCACCGCACTCAACGGCGGCGCGCGCGAACCAAACACCGTAGCCGCACCGAACGGCCCCACCATCTCGTTATTCCCCATGTAAATCAGCCAGATGTCCCCATCGCCACGCGCGGCGACATCTTGTGCGATGGGCAATATGACGTGCGAGTTAATGGCGGTGATACCGAGATTAACGATCTCAAATTTCTGGCCGGGAAATCTTTCTCTCAGGAGAACGTCAAGATAACGCGACGCACCCAACGAAGGTTGTGGATCTCCCATCGCGGCAGATTCGCCGAAAATGAAAACGCGTTTCACGTCCGTAGGTTTGTCCGCCAGAAGCTTGAACGTACCCGGCCAGCGCGCGAGTTCCGGCGGAAAGAATCGCAGCGTGAACCGGTCGTTGTTCACCAGATAGTTTTTCCCGTCAGGTGACTGCTCTGCTTGGAAGAATGAAGTCGGGTAACCAACCCCCGAAACGCGCAGAATCAATTCCAGAATCAGCACCATGACCAAGGGCAAAGCCACCGCCGCGAAACGAAACAACCAAAGCCGCCCGCGACTCAACGGTTTCCTCGGCTGTTCTGGCTGATTTTTGGGAACGGAAGCGTTGGCCTTTTGTGAGAGATGCTTGTTGGAACGTTTCATCTGGTTTGGGTGTGGTGCGATTTACCCTATTGCTAACAGTCCTGCAAAGATTATTCCAGTCCTACCAAAACACTTTCATGCGATTGGGTAATATCGCTTCGGTTTTCTACACGATCAGTCCAAAACTTTAGTCTTCAAGCATTGGGTATAAGACTGGTAGCTTGCGCATGTGAGCAACCTAGCCATCGCCGCCGTCAGTGCTTTGCTGGCAACAAATCAGCCCACTGCTGTCAGCAATCTTGTGCAGTCGCAGACCGGGATTTCCATTTCCCTCAACGAGACGAATGACCCCGTGGAGCTTGAGTTGCAAAAACTCATGCGCGCCGACGATGCAGCGCGGATTGAGGTGGACAAGTGGATCACTGATAACGATGCGTTCGCCGAGAAGGGTGCAGGGTTGACGAGATCTGAAATGCGCCGCCGCATCTCCGAGCGTTTCAAGATCGTGCGGAAGGGTTATGAGGATTTGATCCAGCAACACACAAATCGCGCAGACATCCGCATCGCCTACGCGAGTTACCTCGGCGAAACCGGTGAGGAAGAGATCGCCATCGAACAACTCGAAGCAGCGCGAATCATTGAAACGAACAATCCCGCCATCTGGAACAATCTCGCCAATCTGTATGGACACGGCGGCGAGGTGAAAAAGTCTTTCGTCTATTACGCGAAGGCCATCGAACTCGAACCCACCGAGCCGGTCTATTATCACAACTTCGGCACGACGGTGTTTTTGTTCCGCAAAGATGCGAAGGAGCATTACGCCATCAACGAGCAGCAGGTGTTCGACAAAGCGCTCTCACTCTACAGTAATGCGATCCGGCTCGACCCGAAAGATTTCAAGCTGGCGGCAGACGTGGCGCAGACTTTTTACGGCATCCAACCACCGCGCGTGGATGACGCGTTGCGCGCGTGGACGAATGCGTTTCAACTCGCGGGTGATGATGTCGAGCGCGAGGGAGTTCACGTCCACTTCGCGCGCGTGAAGTGGAAGGCGGGTCGGTTCGATGAGGCGCGCGGTCATCTTAACTCTGTCACGAACGCCGAGAATCTGGAGGTGAAGCGGCGCGTCCTGAGATCACTGGAAGCGGAAGTGGAAAAGCGCGGCAGCACAAATGCGGCGGCAGGTGACGTGAAGAAATAGTTCCAGTTCAGGTCAAATCGCCATGAGACAGAATGAACACGGACACATCACACTGGTGAACCTTCTTTTGCTCGCGGCATTGTTGGCGTTGCCGGGCGTGGCGTTGCATCGGTTCTCCAGCGGACTTCTCTGGGGCAGTGTTTATACCGTGGTGATGAGCGTCATTACCTATCTCGCGTATGGTTGGGACAAACAACAAGCGCGCGATAAAGAATGGCGGATGCCGGAGGCGCGGCTTCACTTGATGGAATTGATCGGCGGATGGCCGGGCGCGTTTCTGGCGCAACGAAGATTGCGTCACAAATGTTCCAAGGCCAGCTATCAGATTGGGTTTTGGTTGATCGTGCTCGTGTATCAGTTGGCTGCGTTTGATTCATTGCAGGAGTGGAAGTGGGTGCGGGAAGTGTTGAAAAGTGTCGGCTGATGGTGGAAAACTGGCAGGTTTATTGCATCAGTTTGCCCCTGTGGAATCTACAAAACGGACAAACTACATCTTCGTTGATTACGAAAATGTTCAAGAGCTAGATTTGAATCTCATCTCAGGGAAACCTGTGCGGGTGATTCTCGTCCTTGGAGAGCGGCACAAGAACCTGCCGCTGGAACTCGTGAAACAGCTTCATAGGTTTGCTGCGCAGGTGAAATTAGTAGAAACAGGGCGGAGCGGGAAAAACGCCTTGGATTTAGTACTCGCCCTTTGTTTGGGGGAGGCAAAAAAAGCCGACCCTCATGGTTATTTTCACATCCTTTCGCGCGACAAAGATTTTGATGCGCTGATTCACCACTTAAAAATACAAGGCGCACTCGCGGCGAGGCACGGGGCATTCAGTGAAATCAAGGTTCTCATGACCAAGGTCGAACGAGTGAACTGGCTTTGTGAACACTTCAAAGTAGCGCAGACCAACCGACCTGAAAAGCGGAAGACTTTGGAATCGCACATTCAGGCGCAGTTCGGAAAGGCTCTCTCTGCAAGCGAACTTGAAGAAACAATCAACGGATTGATCGCCGTAAAGACCATTTCCTTCACGGCGAAAGACGAAGTTGCTTATTGCAAGTAAGCTTTCCGCAGGCTTCAAACAATCTCCACCACACGCTGCAACTCCGCATCCGTGTTGTAGAAGTGCGGCGACAGGCGGATATAGCGTTGTCCCGCACGATCCATGCGCAGTGACGTGACGATATTCGCATCAAGCAGCTTCTGATGCAGCGCAGGCAGATCAGCACCGGGTTTGAAGAATGTCACGATGCCGGTTGCGTTCTCCATCGGAGCGGTGGCGTTCAAAACGGAATAGCCCTTCGCCTGAAGCGCCGGGATGAGCCACGCGCGCTTGCGTAGCAGTTCGCGGGCGATGTTGTCCACGCCGAGTTCCAAAATCATCTGCATGGCGGCGTTGAGTCCCACGAGGCCGAGTAAGTTGTGCGTGCCTGCCTCAAACTTCTTCGCGCCGCTGCGATAGGCGATCTCTTCCGCCGCGACGAAGTTCGGGCAACGCACGTTGTGCCAGCCATACACGGGTGGGTTGAGGTGGGGCTGCAATTCTTTCCGCACAAACATGATTCCTGCACCGCACGGGCCGAGCAGCCATTTGTGCGCGTCGGCGGCGAGCATGTCCACATGCTCCATCGTGGTCGGAAACGCGCCGAGCGTCTGGATGCCGTCGAGACAGAAAAGAATTCCACGATCCCGCAGCGTCTTGCCGATGCTCGCGTAATCCAGCCGGTAACCGCTGACGAAATGACACGATGCGAGCGCAACAAGTTTGGTGCGTTCATCCACCTGACCGATGACATCAATCGGTCGGATCACGCCCAGACCGCGCGTGTTGAGCAGGCGCACTTCCACGCCTTGCGCGGCGAGCGCCATCCACGGATAGACGTTGGACGGATAATCATCGTGGTAGATGAGGACGTTGTCGCCCTTGCGGAACTTGAGTCCGCTGGCAAAAAAACTCAATGCGAGCGAAGTCGGCCCGACGAACGCCACTTCTTCGTCCTGACAATTCAGCAACTGCGAAGCGAGCTTGCGTCCGGTTTCGAGAATTCCGGGATAGATGATGGATTCCTGATCGCCAGCGGCGGCGGCATGCGCGTAATCCGCCACAGCCTTAGCGACGCGATGGGGCAGGGGACAATCACCCGCGTGCGCGAGAAAGATTTTGTTGAGGACGATGGGGAATTCGCTGCGGCGCAATTCTTCGTTCGTCAGGATTTCTTGAATCAACATGAGCCGATGCTACGCGCGCCGGGCGGACGTGGCAAACCATCCGCAGTCATCAGGCGATCGAGATAGCTTGTAAATTCATCGTGCCGAGCCGAAGGCAAAGCGGAACAAATGCGGTGACGATCTTATTCTTCAGGAGCGGTTCGACGATGGCGAGATCAGGGAAGACAAAGGGTAAGATCGAGAAAAACCTCAAGTTATTTGGCCACTTCCACGCACCGCGTCTCGCGGATCACCGTCACGCGGATCTGTCCGGGATACGACAGGTCAGCTTCAATCTTCGCCGCGATGTTCCGCGCCAAAGCAAATGCGCCGTCATCGTCCACAGACAGCGGTTGCACAAAAACGCGAAGTTCGCGGCCTGCTTGCAGCGCAAAACATTTCTCCACGCCGGCGAATCCATTCCCGATCTTTTCCAACTCCTCCACGCGCTTGAGGTACGTGGTCATGCTTTCAGAGCGCGCGCCCGGACGGGACGCGCTGACCGCATCCGCCGCGCTGATGAGGATTCCCCACGGGCCTTCCGGCGCGACGTCGTTGTGATGTGAGGCCACGCCGTTCACGACCGCGTCTGCCTCGCCATGTCGCTTGATCAGATCTGCACCAACGATCGCGTGCGGCCCCTCGACTTCGTGACTCAACGCCTTGCCGATGTCGTGCAACAATCCGGCGCGCCTCGCGATGGTCGAATCCAATCCCAGTTCATCCGCCATCAAACCTGCGAGCTGCGAGACCTCCACCGAATGATCCAGCAGGTTCTGCGTGAAACTCTGCCGGAAGAAAAGTTTGCCCAACACCTTCGTGATCTCAGGATCAAGCATCGCCACACCTGCCCGCGCAGCGGCTTCCTCGCCTTTGCGGACGATGGTTTCATCCATCTCTGACTTCACCGCAGTGACTGCCTCCTCGATGCGAGTGGGATGGATGCGCCCATCTGCGATGAGTCGAGCCATCGCTTCGCGCGCGATCTCACGGCGCACCGGATCAAACGCCGAGAGGATCACTGCGCCAGGTTCGTCGTCAATCAACACCGTCACGCCCGTCGCATTTTCAAACGCGCGGATGTTCCGGCCTTCACGCCCGATGATGCGCCCCTTCAACTCAGGGCTTTCGAGGATGATCGTGGCGGAAGAACTTTCGAATGTCTGTTTGCCCGCGTAACGCTGGATGGCGGTGACGATGACCTTGCGCGCCTTCTCCTCCGCGCGCGCCTTTGCGTCTTCGAGGATGTGCCGAGAGATATTCGCCGCGTCCGCGAGGGATTCTTGCTCCACAGCTTTGAGAAATTGGATGCGCGCCTCGTCCACCGTGATCCCGGAAATCTTTTCGAGCTGCTGCCGCCGCTGCGATGTCAGCGTGGCAACCTCTTGCTTGGTGACATCGAGCTCCGCATTCTTGCGGTCCAACGCCTCGCGCTGCTGCTTCAATTCATCTTCCGTCTGGATGATCCGCGCGAATTGCGAGTTCAGGAGGGATTCACGCTCCGTCAACCGTTTCTCGTGATCGGCGAGTTCCTTGCGTTCGATGGCGTTGGCTTGGTCAAGCTGCGCCCGGAGTTGCGCGGCTTCCTGCGTGGCGATGTTGCGCGCCGACTCGATCTTCGCTTCTGCTTCACGACGACGCGCATCCTCGCGCCGACGATTCCTGGAATTCAGAATCATCGCGCACACGCCTGCCCCCGCGACGGCGCAAACCGCCCCACCCAAGATGTTCAAGACCGGAGTCATTTCAGAACCGCGCGCTGTTCAGGTCTCGATCCAGCGCGTCGGCGTCAAGATGCAGTTCAATCTGATGTCATGCGGGCCGACCGGCACAGCGTCCACAAGTTGTTCATCGAACGCCACGCCACACTTCGTCCCGTGCACGCCTGCCAGCAATCGGTCGTAAAAACCCTTTCCCCGCCCGATCCGCCCGCCGCGCGCGTCGAAAGCTACCCCAGGCACTAACACCAAGTCCAGTTGGTTTAACGGCACATCAACACACGTCGTCGCAGGTTCACGCACGCCGAATTTTCCGACGATGACATCGCGTACCGGATCAACAATCTGCCGCGCCACATAACTGCTTGTGCTTGGAACAAACGCAGGCAACGCCACCCTCTTCCCCGCTGCCAACGCCAGCTCCGCCAACAGCCAAACGTCCAGTTCATCCAGCAACGGTGCGAACAGCAACACGCTCGATGCCCGCGCCCATTCCGGTCGCGCTGCGAGACTCACCACCACCTGCGCCGCCGCTGCCGCTCGATATTGCGATGACAAACCCGCCACACGCGCCCGCACTTGGACGCGCAACACTTGTTTGGATTCTAGCAACGGATCATTCATCAGAATGCTGACGCGAGTTTAGCCACACACTTCTGGTTGTCACATGGATTCAGCCGATGTCCCAGTGAAGTCGTGTGATGGAACGCTGCCTTCAGACGGCAGCGTTCCCGCCCATTTCATCCTCACCGGTCTTTCATCACACAGTATATCGAGTCGCACCGATTAAGAAGTTGCACATTCCGGCGCGGAAAGGTATCCCGACACCGGCGCGGGATTGTTGGGTGTGAGGAAAATTACTGCGGGGTTAGAATTCTCGATCCTGATCCATTTTTTAACATCCTCGGAGAGAGAATTAATGTTAAGCACCCAGATCACCACAGCGCGTTCATGATGAAAATAATCAACAAGGGACAGACACTCTGGTTCTTCGGTCTGCCCGCGTCCGGGAAATCTACGCTCGCGAAACGAGTGGTCAACGAATCCGCCAATCACGTCCTGCTCGACGGCGACGAAGTCCGACAGGCCGTGGCGAACTTCAATATGGATCAAAACGCGCGTCTGCTGCACTTGTCCTACATGGCGTTTTGCTGTCGCCAACTCAACGAGTGCGGCATCAATGTCGCCGCTGCATTCGTCACGCCCCTGCGCTTACACCGCGCCCGCATCTTGGAGATTTTGCCCGATGTGAAATTCATCTGGCTGCGCTGCACGCTCGAAACTTGCGCCGCGCGCGACCCCAAAGGCCTCTGGAAAAAGGCCGCCAGCGGCAACATGCCCCACTTGACCGGCGCGGGTGGCGAATGGGAAGAGCCTTCCGATTGCGCGCTGACGCTCCAGACCGACGCGATGACGGTTGACGAGGCGTTCAGCACAGTCAAAGAGCGTTTCGAAATTGGCATCACAGAAAAAGTTTAAGCTGCCCGCCAGAAAACTTTTTTCCGCCAAGCCATGCGGTGATGATCCACGCAATTTGCCGCCAACCCGCGACGGCATTGGTTCAAGCGTCAGCAACAAACCAGAAGCGCGCAAGGCGATGTCCTCTCCTTGGGGAGAGGAAACAGGTGAGGGAGGACGTGAACACAAAAAATTCCGACGGAGCGCGACTGTGTCCGCAGGACCAGTCGCAGCGCGTGGGTGTGCGGAGGTGGATGAATATATTGCGCGGCTCGCCAACCTTGGGCTGAGGGATGGAATCCCGTTGGGATTCTCGGCGCGTTATGAATCAGGGCTACCGCCGGTAACAGCAACATAAACCTTCCCTCGCACAACCCTTGAAACTTGAGCTTGGACAACACTCCCGACATCCATTCTTTTGACAAGCGTGGCGGCGCATTCCCTTGTGATGTATCCCAGCGCCTCACCAGTTTGAAGGTTCACCTGAATGGCGTTTGGGTCATAAGCGTTATCCGGTTCTCGCACTAATTCCACGCCGTCTCCTTGAGCGATACCGTCCACATGACCTCGGTGAAATTTTATTCCTACGACAAGCGACTCTAGCGTGAAGCTTCCAGATTCCGGTATGGCTTCAATCTCGACCTCGGATGGAAGACGCTCAACACGAGGCGGCACAGGTTCAAAAACCTCTGCAACGAACTTCCGACAGTTCTGAATTTCTAACTCCAGCATGGGCAGCAGTCGTTCGGCCTTCTCTTTCTCGCTGCCGTTCCATGTGGAGACTATATTCGCCGCCTGATTTTCGTATGCTTGGCGCTCCTGCCGAAAACGCGCGCTGACCGCCTCCGCTTCCGTCTTGGATTTGATTAGACGATTGCTGTAATAAGTCCTGGTCGCGAAGAGCCTTCGTAATTCGGGAAGTTCGCCTTGGTATTCAAGCAGGCGTGCATAGATGTGAGCTGCGTCTTGGTCTAGACAACCGCGTCTGTCTTCCAAGAAGCCTTTGCAAAGTGAGATTCTGCGTGAAATTCGCGAAATGAGCGATTCCGCTTTGCGGGCGTATTCAACTAAACCGTGGCATGATGTGCAAACCGCCACCAAAGTTTCAGGGTAGAGGTGATCTTCACCCACGCGATCATAATTCAGATGATGGACTTGATTTGCATTTCCACCGCACCTACAACATTTGAATTCCTTCAACGTCAGAACCGCTTCTTTGACCAGCTTCCAATACTGGCTTCGATAAAAATCTGGTTGTGGACCAATACGGTTGACTCCGCGAAATATCTGTCCCCCGATGCGCAGCCATTCAGCGTTTGCTGCTTCAAAACCAATTGGCACTTGTTGAGTCGTCATTGTGATTGGTGCTTTTCTTCGCCGTTGTTCGGCTGCATACAGCCACTCGCAGGCGAAATCTGTCTGACGTCTGTAAAACCATCTGGGAACACTGCCCAAAATGGAATGTGTGAAACCTTGGCGGCAAAAGCGACAGCGAGTCTGTGGAAGCCATCTATCTTGCCGAGTTTTCCATCATCTCTGAGTTTCAAAACCGGTGGCGTTAGTTTAGTGCCCACCTCCCAATGGCTGATGACCCGCAGAAAAATATTCTCAGATGCTTGTTCAAAGATGCGATCAAATCGCAAATTGTGGTTGTGCGATAGAAGGTCGAATAGTCTTTGCGACTCACATTCATAGAGCGAAGAAGCGCTCAAGTAGTCGCTTGTAGCTTCCCAGTTCAAGCGACTTGCGATTGGTCGGTAATCCCAATGAACTTGTAACTTTAGGTACGCTGACTGAGGTGCTTTCCAATATCGCGACTTAAGACTCTTGTCGCGGTCACTTTTACCCCATCCACATGCTTCTTGTCGCAAATCTTCAAGGACTTGGTAGAAGCTCTCACGGTTGCAGAGTGTGTCGTCAGAGATAATCATTTTCCGTATGACTTTGCTGCAACCCGCTCCCGGGACGCAGGCCGCTCAAGCGGATTCTGCCAGTTCGTCCAATATCATCTGCCAACTGCGTGACATTGGCGTCGGTGTAGGTTTGATAACGAGCGTGGTCCAAACCATCAATTCCTGCTGCAATTTCACGTTTTAAGGCGGCAAGTTTGGTTTCGTCCACAGTGCTCATGAATTATTTCTTCTTCCCATGCACCTTTGCCGCGATCCCGCTTGCGGGACGCAGGCCGTTCAACCGGATGAAGCCGGTGGCGTCGTCCTGATTGTCGGTCCCGCGTTGCGGAATCGGGTCGGCCTCCATCGTGGCGTTCATCGGCATCAGTTCACGCCTTTTTCCGGGCTTTGGCAACCGGCTTTTCTTCCGGCTCAACGTGGAAGCCAATCCGTCGTTTCGGCGTCTCCGGTTCGGGCGGTGGTGGCGGCGGATCGAGAATGTTCATCAGCCGTTGGAGCACTTCTACAATGGCGCTCTCATGTCCGTCCAACCGGTCAGTCAGTTTCTTTTCCAACGCGGCCAGTTGCTTGGCTAGTTCCTTTGTGCCGCCCAGCAGCTCGCGCATCTGCACAAACGCCCGCACCACAAACACGCTCATCCGCACGGCTTCGGGGCTGTTAAGGACGTTGGCTGCCATGATCGCGCCGTTTTCTGTGAAGGCGTAGGGTCGGAAGCGGACGTTGCGCTTGTATGTGGTCGCAATTTGCGACCGCATCGGCAACAGGGTTTCGGCCTCCTTTTTGGTAAGCTGGAACAAGAAGTCAGTCGGAAATCGTTTGGCGTTGCGTTTGACCTGCTCATTGAGTCGGCGGGTCGGCACGCCATAAATACGTGCCAAGTCAAAATCGAGAATGACTTTCTGCCCGCGTATGGTGCGAATTGCCGGAGTGATGACTTCAATCTGATTGCTCATAACATTTTCTCAATGATGCGGTCGCAATTTGCGACCGGTTCAATACGCAACTTGATCTGCCAATTTGGCATTTCAAGTTGCGGGCATTTATTTCTTCTTCCCGTGCACCTTCGCCGCGACTTTCAGGCGCAGGCCGTTCAACCGGATGAAGCCAGTGGCGTCGTCCTGGTTGTAGGCTTTGGTCGGGTCGGCTTCCATCGTGGCGATGTGCGGGTTGTAGAGGCTGACTTTCGACTTGCGGCCGCTGACCATGATGTTGCCTTTGTAGAGTTTCACGCGCACCGTGCCGGTGACGTTCTTCTGCGATTCCTCGACGTAAGCCTGGAGCGCGTAGCGTTCCGGCGCATACCAGAAGCCGTTATAAACCAGCTCGGCATACTTCGGGATGAGCGCATCGCGCTGGTGCATGACTTCGCGGTCCATCGTGAGCGATTCCATCTGGCGATGCGCGAAATGCAGGATCGCGCCGCCGGGCGTCTCATACACGCCGCGCGATTTCATGCCGACGAAACGGTTCTCGACCATGTCCACGCGGCCGACACCGTATTTGCCGCCGAGTTTGTTCAAGGTCTTCATCACGCCGAGCGGGTTCAACTTCTTGCCGTTGACCGCGACGCAATCGCCCTTCACGAAATCGAGTTCGACGAACTCGGGTTTGTCCGGCGCGTCTTCGGGCAACACTGAAAGCGTGGTGAAATAGCTGCGGTTCTTGAGGTCGTAGCTGTCATACCACGGGTCTTCGAGGATGCCCGCCTCGTAGGAGATGTGCAGGAGGTTGCGGTCGCTGGAGAAAGGTTTCTTGGCGCTGGCTTGCACGGGAATCTTGTGCGCGGCGCAGTAATCAATCATCTCCTGCCGAC
>JANPGI010000421.1:0-3930 GCA_031423875.1 Verrucomicrobiota bacterium
TTTGTTTGTTGTTGAGACTGAATCGCGGCGGCGGTTCATAGGTTTTTCTGGTTACGGCGGCGGTGTGCCGCCTGCGTCTTTGAAAGAGTTCTGGCTGACACTCCGCCGAGTGTCAGCCAGTGGGCGCAAAGAGACGCACCGGCTCTCCAATGATGGTTGCCCATCCGCGATGCGCCCGAAATTTGATGGATGAATAGCTTTCAAACGATCCTCCGTTGCTTGAGAAATTCCACCACGCTCGAAAGTTCAACGGTTGGAGAACCGCCCGGGCCGCAACGCCGCACAGAATTTGAAACCTCGCGGAAACAACCCGCATCCATCAATTTGATGGCCGTCTCCGTCTTCAGATTAAATCGCCGTGCCACCGCCGAGGCTTTGATGCTGGCCACCACACCGGGCCGCACTAGTGGCAACATTGGGAAAATCAGGGCAAGGACTCCGGAAAAATCCAACGCCCGGCTTTGGCTCAACCTGCCGTTCTGAAAATCGCTAACGCAATGTGCCAGCACGCGAATCTCACGGCGGTGATCGTCCATGCCGACGTTGAACGCCCAGGGCAAGCTGCCGTCTTCAATCATGCCCACGATAGCCAGTCCATCACGATCCAACGCGGCCATGACCGTGTTGAGCGAAACCAGCGGACGTTTGAAATCAATCTGCGGAAGGGTGTTTGATGAAGACATTGTTCCACGCGAAACATGACGTTGCCCCCGTTTGCCGACGCCCCCGCACTGACGCTGAAAATAACTCACGCGCTGCAACCGGGGGGAAGCGGCGGCAGCGCGCGTGCTGTGGGCGACAAAAACGGCAGCATCACTCCCACAGCAAAATTGAATGTCTCCCCCGACTGATAAATTGAAAGGCAGGCCGGGTTGCCCCGACCCGCCGAGCGTCAAACCAACAACCGACGAAGAAAGTTTTCCGGGCGAATGGAAACGCGCGAAACCCACGCGCCCGGATTGACGCACCGTAACACCACGCCCTTGTGGGAAGCGAGTGAGCGCTCGGTCGTCGAAATTTGGAACTTTGGAAATCATGCGTGCGTCAGATAGAAATACGTCCCAAACTCACTCTCCAACTCGCTGAACCGCGTGAACGCAGCGCGAGCGCGCGACATGCGGTGTGCAAGGATTGCATCGGGATCGGCCACGCCAGACCGCTGTAACTCACCAAGTCGGCGGCGAAAATGGGTGGCAAGAAACACAAAATCTTCCAACTTGGAAATCGGCTTGATTGAACCTTGCAGGGCTGGAATCGCGGCACCCATTGAGCGATGGAGTAGCCCACCAATCGCTTCGTGAAACCCATCAATTTGAAGATCGTCGCCGATGTCTAACCTCGGCGAAAACGAATCGCAAGTGCCAGCGCAAATTTCCTTTTGCGCCCATTCGTGCCAATCAACGACGGCCACAGTCCCGCGAAGTGGACAATGATAAACATCAACCACTTCGCCCGCGCGGGTATTGTCCTGGTGGGCGTAATCAAAGTGCGGCTTAAAGCCTGCGCTGAGACAACCCTCAAATGATTCACTGCACTTTGCGGAAACAGCTTCGCAAACTGGAATTGTAATTCCGTCATAGCAGCGGTTGTAACCAAGGGGCAAAACTACAACGCTCGACGGCGCGCAATTCTCGCTATAGAGCGTCTTGAAGTCGGAGGGCAAAACTCTGTTATGCGCCAAGTGAGCTCGGATAGAATTCCGGGTATGCGCAGGCTTATCTTCGCCGATGACACAATAAAAACCACCCCACAACGGCACACCTTTTTCCTCAGCACTGCGGGCGCGAAGTTCAATGGGTGTCACGCCATATAACGGCGGGCCTTGTTCAAAGACGTGATTCACGCGATGCCCTCCGGTATCTCTGCGCCCATTTCCTTAGCCAGCGCGAGCAATGTTTCCGCGCGATCTGCGATGGTGTCACCTTCGACGGTAACGACACGGCTGATGGCAGCAGAACAAGCAGGCGAAATGACGCCTGAATTTGTGTTCAGCTTCTCATCATTGCGGCCCGGCGCGGGAAACGCCGCTTTCACCTTCCAACGAAGCTCAACCTGAAGTTCTTTGCAATCACGCTCCAGTTCACTGGCGTTTATGGCCATCCGCGATTGCAGACGCGAAACGGAACCGATGACCGCCGCGCGAACTAACTCAGCCCGACGACTTGCGGTGAACGCGGCTCGAATCTCCCCGTCGAACGTGATGAGTTTGGACGGCGGAAAATGTTCAATGGCGGCGCGGCTGGAGCTTTCAGCTTTGGCGAGTTCAGGCAAAGCGCGCTGCCCTGTTTCAATCTCCAGCTTCAACGCGCGGAACTCGGTAGCCGCCGCCCGCATCCGGGCGTAGCGCGCGAGTTCTTTTTCGTCGAAGGTGAGTTTCATGATTTGCAAGCGGTTGGTAGGGATCGGCGCATGGCGTTGAACTCATTAACAATCCCGACTTGGTCATCAACGCTCGCTGCGATGGCGGCGCGCAATTCCCGCTGCTGTTTCTTCCAAGCGCGATACCGGACAGCCAATGGTTTTGATTCGCGTTGGCCGTGAAGAACCAAACCGAGATGCTGGCGCGTGACGCCAAGCGCGGCGGCAGCGATGCCGATTCCAGTAATTCGCTTTGCTCGTTTCGCTATTGCAGCGGTTGCCATCGCGCATTAAATCCCAAATAGTTTTGGGACTGTCAACAGTATTGTTTGAATTCTTTTTTTCGGTAACATCTTCCAGTGCCGAAGCTGAGCGGTAAAATGAACAGACGGGAGAGCGCGATTTGTGCTCGGCTTAAATCTTTTCGCGAGGCGATGAAGTGGCCTGTGGCCGCTCTTGCTCAAGCCCTCGACGCTTCCGAACACAAATTGACCAGCATCGAACACGGGCGAACACCGCTCAAATGCATAGATGCGATTTTGATTAGTGAGATATTTGACCTCAACCTGGATTGGTTGGTTACGGGACGAGGGGAAAAGCTTGGCGGCCAAGCAATTTTATGGGTTCTGGACGGCGGTGAAAATCCCTATGGAAACAGGCTCTTAAGTGAGGTTTATGATTCTTGTCCCGATCTTTTTTTGCCTCACGACGCGTCTGCCAACGTCAATTTCTCCGCGTTAAGCCCTACGCCTAATTTTGATCCAGTAGGATACCTGCAAAAATGGGTGCCAGTTTGGTTCAATGGCGCAAATTTCAAAACGACATTCGATGCGGAACGCCTCGCAAGAAAAGTCGAAGCTTACATACACTCAACACTGGCAAAATACCGACAAGCTGGTATTGCAACGCGTGTAAAAATCAGCAGGCATCGTTCAAGCATGTCGGCGATTCCGCTTAGGGCTTCAGACGCGAGCCATTTAGCAGCAAAAACAACGCTTGACGCAATTACCGATGTCGGTAACAATGCTGATGTGAAATCGAAGCTTCCAACCTTGCTGGCGCGTTTGAACAATGCGACCAGAGATCGAGGCATGAAGTCCGCGCTCGCGAAATACATGGGGGTTCCTTTGCCCAATGTTTCGCAGTGGCTGTCCGGCGAACGTGAGCCGAGCGGCGAAACAACGCTTCAGTTGCTAAACTGGGTCGAGCGACAGGAGCGAAAGAAATAACCTACAAACAAAAATGCCCTGGCAGTGGTTGCACACCGCCAGAGCTAGACCCGAATGAAAGCATCCTATGAAGAAAACAAACATCCGAGTCCACTGTAATGGTGGCAGTAAATCCGTCCGCTCACAAGTCCCCAACAAACCTGAGTCCGCCCGGAGTCTCACCCCAAAAAACGCGCCGCGCTTTGAAGGCATCGTCAAATGGATAGATTCCGAAACGCAATGCGGCCTGATTGAAGTTTCGCCGGAGGTTGCAGCGGAATTGAAAATCGGCAGTGAGAACAGCCTGGTCTTTTCGGCCAAAGAACTGGCAGAGGGCCGGGATCGTGATTTGCGGGAGGGCGGG
>JANPGI010000422.1:0-6947 GCA_031423875.1 Verrucomicrobiota bacterium
AGGCGGTCAAACACCCCCGCCAAACCAAAGCTGCCCCGCCTGCTCAAGTTGTCTGAAGTGTTTTTGTAGGCCACCTGAACAGCACAGGCCGTCAACAATCCTTGAAATTTCAAAACATCGCTTTATTCAGCGTCTCCCTAGATAACCATTCCAACCTCGTCGCCTGCAAAATTCAGAAACCGAAAATTAAATCAGCGTTTCCCTAGTTTAATGGGCGAACAATCATCAAATGCCAGTTGTCCCCACTTTACATGACATGCACTTCAAAAAGGAGTTGGTAGAGTGTCCCCGTAATCAACCCGCACCTGTCCGTGAACAGGCGCATAAATTAGTAAATCCAAACAACCGCCCAACTAATATGAAAATAAATCAAAGGATGAAGTCCTCGCTGGCCGCCATCGCCATTGCCGGATCCGCCATGGGAGCCTTGGCTCAAAACACGAATCCCACAAACACCTTCGACACCGCGCCCAGCACGACCTCGTTCGTTCAGTGGTGGGGCACGGCCACGATGACTTGGGACGGCACACGCGATGCCGCCAATGATCCACTGTCTGGATCTGTGCGCTACTCCGCGCCGTTCGTCGGCGCCGGTGGCGAGCAATTCATGACGCACAACACCATCGCCAATCGCTGGCAATGGGACGGTGGCTACATCCTCGATGCGACCACTTACACCAATTTCTCTTTTGACATCAAAGTTGATCCTGCAAGTCCGCTCACTCCCGGCGGCAACTACGGCAACCTCGAACTCGGTTTCACCGTCAACGGATGGGGAACGACCTATCTCCCCACCTACGTGATCCCAGCCTCCGCCACGAACTGGACGCATGTGGATCGTCCGTTGAATCCGACCATGGGCAACATCAACACAGTCGTCGGATCCTTCTTCAAGATGTGGTCCAATGGAGCGCACACCAACACGCTGTTGTTCAATCTCGATAACGTGAAGTTCACCAAACCCACCGTGGCTCCGGTCATCCCGCCTCCTACAGTTGGGATCGAACCCGTCAAAGCCACTGGCGTCCAGATCACCGTGGATCAAGACGGCCAGCAATGGCAGCGCGATGCGATCTCTTCACCGTCCGCTGCGGGCAACTGCCTCTGGAACGGTTATGGCGCAACGCCCGTCACCTATTCCTTCACTATCTCGGACTTCCCGGATGTTGCTACACATCCTGATTTCGAAGCGCACATGTACCTCGTCAACGGGGATACGGTCGGCGTTGGGGATCAGACCTACGGCGGTTGCGATTGGAACGCGGCGGATATTGCCATCGTGACGATTCAGTCCGGCGGCGGCGGATTCAACGCACAGTTCCAGATGAAGACGAACCGTCCGAACGCCAACCCGTTGAATGACGTGACCAATCGTCCAGCCTCAATCCATACCACTAGTATTCTTGGCACATGGTCTTTGACCTTCACACACAACACCAACGTCACCCTGTCCGGACCCGGTGGCGTTTCCACGAACTTCGTGATCGGTGAAGACGCCGTGCTGAACAACTTCAGCCCCGCAGTTTCTTTCCTCCAGTTCGGCGTCCATAAGCAGGACGGCGCCAACGATGGTCATAACAACGGCATCAGCGCCACCTTCAGCAATATTACAAAAACGGGTGGCGACTTCGTGTTCAACGACTCCTTCGGCGGTGCCGCTTATGACAGCAATTACGCCTGGCGCAAAACGTCTGCCACTGCGGTCAACCATGTCCCCTCGAACAGCAAGTGGTGGGCAAACTGGACCAAGCCTTACACCGGTTTCTACCTGCAAACTGCAACGAGCGTGACTGGCCCGTGGACGGACAGTCCCTATAACCCGACTTTTCAGAACTCAGCCAAAGTCTATGCGGCTCTTCCCGCCGCTGCTGGCAACAACTACTACCGCATGATCAAGCGTCCGTTCACCAAGCTGCAAGTGTTGATGCCCGGCGAAACCGCCGCGCCCAACACTCCTTCTGGCAAGACCGGAACGCCTGATGCACAGACCGCTGGTTTGCCGTTCAACCTCACCGTCAGGTCGGTTGACTCTGCCTGGCGCGTTGTCAGCTCATCAGACACCGTCAACCTCACCAGCACTGACGGCACGGCCACGTTGCCTGCGGACGCTGCGCTGGTCGCCGGTTCTGCAACGTTCACCGTCACCTTCAACGCCAGCGGCACATTCACCGTCACCGCCACGGATGTGACGGATGGCAGCAAGACCCCCGACACGGGCAGCCCGACGCTGGTGCCGTAAGCACTGACACAAAATTAAAATTCACAAGCGCCGACGAAAGTCGGCGCTTTTTTGTGCCCGTGAAAGTCCGAGGCGGACAAATGAACAAGCGGGAACGGAGGTAACAGAGACTGCATTTGAAACGCGAAATCCAAGTCGCCGAATCCCGAAGGCCGAATCCTGTTTCATCCCGAATTCTGAAGTTAGATTTCAGCAACGGAGTTGCACCACAGTCATGCCCGCAATCATCGCCTCGCCCGCAATTCCTGGACGTAATTCAGAGCGGTGGCGTTCGTCGGATTTTGCCGGAGCACTTCTTCAAACAAAGCCAGTGCCTCAGCGCGGTTTTGACCGGCCACTGCGATGCCGAGATTCAACCGCGCATCCAGCAAGTCCGGTTTGAGCCGCAACGCCTGTCGAAATTGTTCCGTCGCTCCAGTAATCTGTCCTCGCCGTCCGAGAACAAGCCCGTGCAACAAGTGCGCTTCCGCGAACTCCGGGGATAATCGAATCGCCTCGGCAGAATGTTTTTCAGCTTCCTCCAGTCGTTTCAACGCCGCGAAATTTTGCCCCGCGCCGACGTGCAGTTTTGAGTTTGAGGGATCGAACGCAAGAGCCGCTACATACGATTCCGCCGCTGCTTCGAACGAGCCACGCTGTTGGAAGAACGCTGCGAGTTCAGTCAGCCCCTCGGGATTCTGCCCCGGATTCGCCCGCGCTTTTTCAAAAGACTCAGCCGCCTCGACCTTGCGCCCCATCTGTTCCAGCAACTGTCCCTGATGCAGCCAGGCCAATCCCAAATGTGGCCTCATCTCAAGCACACGTTTGAATTCGCCGAGTGCCTCCGCGCGATGATCCATCGCTCCGAAAGTTTGCGCGAGCACTTCGCGCGACGCGACATCCTGCGGGTTCAATTCGATGGCGCGACCCAACGCGGCGACCGCGTCTGCAAACTTCCGTTGTCGCACGAGAACTCCGCCCAGTTCCGCCCAGCCTTCCGCATCGTTCGTCACCAATTCCACCGCGCGACGCGCCGCTGTTGCTGCGCCAGCGAGGTCTCCGGCAGCTTTTTTGATGACGGTGGATTGCCTGAACAATGCCCAGTCATCGGGAGTAATCGCCAGAGCTTTTTCGCACACAAACAGTGCGTTGCTGATCCCAGACGGTTGCGATGCCGTGGCCAGCTTCGACAACCTGGATTGCACCTGACGCATCTGCAATTCGTGATCAAACTGTCCGATGAACGGTGGCCGGTTGAATCGTGGAAGAACCCCCTTCCACGCCAGCAGGTGTGACCAGTCCGACCATCCCAATCGCGTCGAACAATCCACCAACGACGGCCATCTCTGCGGCGCATTGGCGCGTTTGCTCAAACGGTCGCCTAGCAATATCTCCACGCGTTCACCCACCGTTCGCGCCAGAAGCCAGTTTCCTTCGAGAGTCAGATGGACGTGTTCATAAAAAAAGTTTCCGCCCGGCAATTGCTCCGCGCTTTGCTCTGCGAATACCCGCTCCGCATCGGCCAAAAGAATTCGTTCGGCCTGACGATTCGTGGCGATCTGCCGCGTGAGTTCGTTGATCTGGGTATCGCAACGGAAACGCAGCGTGTCGAAGTCGCGCGCAGCCTGAAAATGTTTTCGCGCCTCGTCAGGTTTGTTCAGGACAAGCGCGCACTGGCCTTGACGGAAACGCAGTTCGGCAAACGTGTCATCCAACGCTGCGGCCTCGGCAAAATGCCCGGCGGCTTCCTCCGCTCGCCCGGCGTCCTGTGCCTTGATACCGGATTGATAGGCCGAGTTCCAATTCGTCAGCGCGTTGCCGGAAAACCCGCCGGGATGCGACGACGCGAACGGCGCGCAATCTCTCAAGTTGACTGCCACCGTGCTCACCACGATTCCGACGCCGCTCTGTCGCCCAACTCGCACGATGTCCGCGAGGTTTTTCTCAAAGTGTTCATACACGCCGCGCATCCGCGCATCATCCGCACGGACTTGTTGTTCAAGGAACATCTCCATGCCGCGCCATTCTGATTTTGTTGAGGAAGATTGTTGGGCGGATCGAATCGCGGATTCCAGCAGTTGTCCGGTGCGAGTTGCCTTGAGCTTGAGCGTGGCTCCGATCAAAGGCAGCGACGGTGTTTGCGGGCCGAACACTGTTCCCGCTCCGAACGGCCCGACCACTTCGTTGTTGCCCATGTAAATCAACCAGACATCACCGTGCGCCTCGGCGCAGTCGCGCGCGATCGGCAGGATGACGTGCGAGTTGATCGCCGTCATGGCTGTGTTCACGACCTCGAAGCGGACGCCGGGATGCCTCAGGCTCAACATCGCCTCCAACATGCGCGCCAATCCAAAGTTCGGATCCGGGTCGCCCTTGGCCGCCGACTCGCCCATCACGAAGATACGGATCGTGTCGTTTGGTTTTGATTTCTCGATTGAAAACGGATGCGGCAGCCGCGCCATTTCCGGCCCGAAGAAACGCCAGCCAAATTGATTGTTAGGCACGAACACGGATTGTCCATTGCGTGAGGCGGACAGAAGAAATGACGTGGGATGGCCGTAACCAGGCACGCGCAACACAAACTCTGTCGCGAATAAAAAAACGACCGGCACGCCGACGACTGCAAGCAGACGAAAACTCCAAAGCTTCCATCCTCGCACTCGCGATGGCGCGGCTGAAGCCAGTGTGTTGTTAGATTCTGGCGGCAGGCCGGCGGTGTTGTTTTTACCTTTGGCTTTTTTCATCGCGTCGCCGGGTTGTTCGTGGGAGTGGAGGGAGTCACGAAACCTTCCCGCAACATCTTTGCATACTTCAACGCCGTGGCATTGGTCGGGCTGCGTTTCAAAACTTCTTCAAACAAGAGCAGAGCCTCTTCGTTGCGCCGCAACTGCGCGAGCGTGACACCCAGATTCAACTTCGCGTCCATCGAGTCCGGTCGCAGCCGCAATGCCGTTTCAAATTGCTCCCGCGCACCATCTGCCTGGCCGCGTCGCAAAAGAACGATTCCGTGCAACAGATGCGCTTCGACGAATTCCGGGGAGAGTCGCGCGGCTTCCGCCGAGAAAACTGCGGCGTCCTCGAATCGAGCAAGCGATGCCAGATTTCGCCCCACGCTGAGTTGCAGCTTGGCGTCCGAGGGATTCAGTTTGATGGCATCTTTGAAAACTTCGACGGCGCGAGCGAAGTCGCCGCGATTCTGAAAGAATCCGCCCAGCTCCGTCAACTCCGGCAAACGCTGGCTGCGATTTGTCAGTGCCTGATGAAAATAGTTTTCCGCCTCAGCCTTGCGCCCCATCTTTTCAACAAGCTGCCCCGTCTGCGACAGAGCCGGAACACTGTGCGGCTTTATCGTCAGCACGCGTTGATATTCCGACAACGCGGCGTCGGTCTTTCCAAGTCCGGCCAGTGCGCCAGCGAAGTTGAGCATGGACTTGATGCCTTGCGGACCGAGTCGGAAGGCGTGTTTGAATGCGACCGCTGCTTCGTCGAGATTGTTTTGCTGCGCGAGAATAGAACCTAACTGAGACCACCCTTCCTGATCGTTCGGCAACAATTCCAGTTCGCGCCGCGCCGCCGCTTCGGCACCTTTGAGATCGCCAGCCGCGCGCCTCAATGCCGTCAGTTGTGTATGAAGTGGCGCGTCCTCTGGTGAAGTTTGTATCGCCTCCTCGCAACTCTTCAACGCAGCGCGGACGCCCGCCGGCTGCATTGCGGAGGATAATTTTCCCAGCATCGCATCCAGTTGCCGCATCTGAGCTTCGTGTCCGAGTTGCGCGGTGAACGGCGGATCGTTCAACGTGGCAATGATCGAGTTCAAACCTGCGATGCGACTCCACTCGGACAAGGAGAGACGGCGTTCGCACTCGGCGGCGGAAGCCCACAGCTGATTCGTGTTTGCGGTGGCAGCGACGTCCTGCGGCAACGCGTGGGCGACTTGTTCGACGAGGGTTCGCGCGAGTAGATAGTTGCCCGCCGGAGTGAAATGGACGTGCTCGAAGAACAGTTCCCCACCGGGCAAGCCAGCAATGCTGTTGTCGGCAAAAGCGCGCTCGGCATCGGCGAAATAAACGCCGGACGATTCACGATTCGTCGCAGCCTGTCGGATCAACTCGTTGAGTTCCGAATCACAGCGAAATCGCAGCGTGTCCAGATCGCGCGCGGCAACGAAATGATTTCGCGCCCCGGCATCATCACCGAGTTCGAGCGCACATTGACCCTGACGAAACCGGAGTTCGGCAAACGTGTCGTCTAGGCGCGCCGCTTCCTGAAAATGAGTTGCGGCCTCCTGAAAGCGTCTGTCCTTCTGTGCCGCGATGCCGGTCTGGTAAAACTTTTCCCACTGCGCCTTGTCGGATTCGGAAAAACCGGAGCGATGCAACGACGCGAACGGCGGACATTCTTTGAGATTCACCGCCACTGTGCTCAACACGATGCCCGCACCGCTGCGTTGGCCAACGCGGATGATGTCGGAAAGATTTTGCGCGAAGTGCTGGCGGACTTTGTTCATCCGCGAATCGTCGGCGCGGACTTGTTGATTGAGGAACAGCGTCATGCCGCCCCAGACGGATTCATCCGACTGCGAACCATGCATCCGCCGCATCACTGAGTCCATGAGTTGACCGGTGCGAGTGGTTTTGAGGGCGAGCGTGCTGCGGATGACGGAGATCGGCGGCGTTTGTGAACCGAATACTGTGCCCGCACCGAACGGCCCGATCTACCTGGTCATGCG
>JANPGI010000423.1:0-7683 GCA_031423875.1 Verrucomicrobiota bacterium
GGAACAGTGCCTTGAAAGTCGAACGTGGCAACGTCCCACTTCAAAATATTTGCTCCGTCCTGAGACCCAGGGAGACCCTTAAACAAGTTGGTTTGGCTGTTGCTAACCGTGTTGTTTAGAGGATTGGCAATAAGGCTGTATGCGCCGCCGCCTTCGATAACCGTATTGACGTAACCCACGACGTTGAGTGAATAGACGTTTGATTGTGCCTGAGAGGAGGCAACACCTGCCGCGATGATCGCTGCGGCTGCGAGTAATGATTTTGTTCTCATGTGTTTTGTTTGTTTTGTTACCGTGTGTGAAGTGACTCTGGCAGAAGGGGGACAGACCGTCAATAGTTTTTTGAAATTATTTTGAACGGTTTTGATCCGCGCTTCATGTTTTACATATCGCTTAAAACAAGCAGTTTGCAACTTATGAAACGCCCCGGTTTTGCCCCCGTATTTTACCGGATGGAAGATTTCTGCTAAAGTTTTTGTCCCCCGCGCGTATTTTTGTCCCCATTGAGGGGGACAGGCCATTTACGATTCACGATTTTGGATTTCCGATTTGGGACAGGGACAGACACAAATTTCACGGATTGTCAGGGATTTGTGATTCTTAGGAAACTGTAGGGCACGACGTTAGGAGTGCTACGCCGGAACGACTTGTTACTCCGATAAATCGCGAACCCATTGTGAGCAACGGTGGGGAAAATTCCCCACGCCCAAGACGCGGCCCATGCGTGAAGCCGTCACAGCCTGACTCAAACCACTCCCAGCTTCTCCAACGCCATCCGGGACTTCGCAGGGTCAGTCTGCAAGATCGTCTGCCAGCCGCGTGCGGCTCCGGCCTCAATGTTCTCAGGCCGGTCGTCGAGATAGACGATGTCTGCGCCGCGCTTGCCGGACATCTTTTCCAACGCCTCGTAAATCTTGGCCGCAGGCTTCATCGCGCCGACTTCGTGACTGTAGATGTAGCCGTCGAAGTTCGCGAAGAATGGAAACGCCCGCTGGATGTGTTCCACTGCGAGATCGTTCGTGTTCGAGAAGATATAAGTCGGAATTCCTTTGCGCCGAATCGCAGCGTGGAGCGCGGTCATCTCCGGCATCTCGGTGAAAATGTCCGCGAAGAATCCACTGAACTCCTCGATGCCGCCGCGATAGCCGGTGTGTTCGCGTACCGTTTCAAAAAACTCCTGCCGCGTCATCAATCCGGTCTCATAGCGATAGAGCAGCGGCGTTTGATCGAGAAAACTTTGCACTTCGGAGGCTGGCAACTTTGACTTCGCCGCGAGCCGTCGTCCGGCGATGGAGTAATCAAAGTCCACGAGCACCTTGCCGAGATCGAAGACGACGATTGAAGGCTTTGTCATCGAAGTTCAGTGCATCTCTCTCCGACCTTCCATCGCGCGGCTTAACGTGAGTTCATCGGCGTATTCAAGCCCGCTGCCAGCGGGCAGACCGTAGGCGATGCGGGAAACTTTCAGTCCGGAACGCGCGAGCCGCTTTGCGAGGTAATTACTCGTGGCATCGCCCTCCACATCCGTGCCGAGTGCGATGACGATTTCCTTGATCGGCTCGACCGTGAGCCGCTTTTCCAATTCTGCGATCTGCAAATCTTCCGGCTCAATGCCATCCAGTGGAGAAATCTTGCCGCCGAGGACATGGAACTTGCCGTGATACGTGCCGGACTTCTCGATGCTTAAGATGTCCACCGCGCGTTCGACCACGCAGATCAACGAACCATCGCGTCGCGCGTCATCGCAGATGGAGCAGGGGGATTTTTCCGTCAACGCACCGCAAGTGGTGCAGAACTGGATGCGCTCGCGAGCTGTGATGATGGCGTCTGCGAGATGCTTCACCATGCCGGACTCCGCCTGCACGATGTGTAATGCCACGCGCTCCGCCGAGCGCGGCCCAATGCCGGGCAGCTTGGCAAGCGCGGCGATCAGTGTGGTGATGGAGTTGGGGAGCATGGTGGGGAAAGGATGAAGGATGAATTATGAAGGATGAAACCGGAATGGAATGCGGCTTCGGTCATTCATAATTCGTCCTTCATAATTCATACTTTCAACTAAACCCCGGCAAGCTCATCCCCGCCGTCACTTTGCCCATCTCGGCGGTGGAGATTTCTTTGGCTTGAGCGAGCGCTTGGTTCGTTGCAGCGAGAATCATGTCCTCGACGATTTGCGCGTCGCTGGGATTGAGTGCCTGCGGATCAATCTTGATCGCGGCGAGTGAGCCATCACACTTGGCGGTGACCTTCACCGCGCCGCCACCGCTGGTGGCTTCCACAGTGCGGACGGCGAGTTGCGCCTGGATTTCCTTCATCTGCTGCTCCATTCGCGCAGCCTGCTTCTTGATTTGAGCGATGTTGAACATAAACTAGGAGTTGGAAGTTAGGAGATTGGAGTTGGGATATCACGCGCTCAGTTCGATATTTGCGATTTGAAATATCCCCATTTTACAACCGAGTGGTGCGTCCATTGCGAAGATCATTCAAGGCTTCGTCGGCGAGTGCATCAAGGCGACCCGCAGCAACATCCTCCTCCAGCTGCTTGTCCCACGCGACGGCATCAAAGCTGATAAACCAGTCGCGAAACGTCGTCAGATCGGTTCGCGAAAGTTTTTGGACGGCATTTTCAATCTCTGAAACAGTGCTCATGGTGGAAGGATAACCTAAGCCTGTATTGCGGCAAGTTCGGAACAATCAGTGCCCATCTGCTGCGGCGCGAATTATTTTGTGGCAGGTTTTTTGCCCGTCACCCGCCAAACCGGGATGCTTTGATAAATGACCCCGGCATCTTGAGCCATCATTGTTGAGTTATCCAAAAATTTTGACTTAGCCTTTTCTAAGTCCGAATGAGCCTGTTCCAGTGCTTCCTCTCGGTCTTCAAGTTTCATCTGTCGCCTGTTTAATTCTTGAATCCATCTACCCGCAGCAGAATTGTAATCAGCTTCGGATGGTGAGTTCACCTTATCCTTTTTCAATTGCTTGGTTTCATTTTTGATATCAACAGTTTCCTTGGCAATAAATGCAGTCAGCTTTTTTATGTCTGCATCAGCCTTCATCAAATCAAGATTCAATCCTTTCAATAAAACCTGATTTGGCACGGATTCACCTGAGATTTGGCATTTTTTATACGTCGCTAAATCTGCGCCTATTGACTGTATTTTAATTTCAACTGGCGGCTTGATGACCACTGCCGGCGCATGAGGTTTAACCGGCTTGTTTGCGCTGTTCGTTTGGCTTTTAGCGGAAAAACAAATCACCAAAAATAAAATAGTTACTAAGGCTTTTTCTGTTTTCATATTTTCAAATGCACGTTATGGAAACTCACGCCCTCACATCCACAATCGTTCCCTTGAAAACTTCCAGTGCTTTCTGGATGAGCGGGTCGTTCTTGAAATCATCTTTGTTGAATGGCACGGGCGCAGACGGCTTTTCCTTGGCTGCGGGCGCAACAGGTTTTGCGGCGGATGCGGTCGCGGGTTTTGGTGCGGCAACTGGTGTAGCAGTCGGCACAACTGTGGGCGCAAGTCGCGTGCGACCGGCGGGTGCGTCGGCTTTGATGAATTTGATCTGCGAGTTCGGATGTCCCAGTTCCGTCAGCTTGGTTTGGATGATGGCGTGATTCTTCGAGTTGTCCACTAGGCCGCGATGGTCATCGAACTCAGGATCAAACCCGATGATGAACACGCCTTTCTCAAACGACACCGGATGCGCTTCGAGCAGATAAGTGCGCATGAACGGACTCACACGCCCGGCGGCATCCACGAGTTGTGACCAAAGAGATTCCAAGTCGCCGGAAGTAACGACGGCAACGGTCGGCTCCTTAAACGAATAGCTGCCGACATCAGCCGGTGGATTCTTGATCGCCACCGGTGCGGTTGGCGGAGGCGAAGTCGGAGCGGGTGCTGGTGTCGGGCGCGGAGCAACACTCGCAACTACGGGAGCAGGCGTGGCAACAGCCGCACCGCCCTGACCGCGCAGCGCGTTCAACTGCTTGAGAACGGCGTCAATGCTCACGGCGTTGCGCGCCTCGATGGAGCGGAGCAGGGTGACTTCGAGCAAAATCTTTTTCGACGCGGCATCGCGCAGACGGAGTTCGGCGTCGGCCAGCACTTCGAGAATGCGGGTGAGCGCGTCAGTCGTGGCGAGAGTTGATTGTTCCTTGAGCGCGGCGGCTTCCGCTTCGGAAACTTCCATCAAACTGAGATCGCCTTTGGAAACTTGGAACAGGATCAAGTTGCGGAAATGATTGAGCAGATCGGAGAGCAGTCGCCCCAAATCTTTTCCCTTTTGCGAGAGATCGTTCAGTTGATGCAGCGTCGTGTGAATCTCGCCAGCCAACACAGCACGACAGAGATCAAGAATCTGGCTTTGCGCCGTGAGGCCGAACATCGTGAGCACATCCGGTTCTTCGATCTTGTCGCCACAAAAGCTGATGAGTTGATCCAGCGTGGATTCCGCATCACGCATACCGCCATCCGCGCCACGCGCGATGGCATACAGAGCAGCTTGATCCACTGAAACTTTTTCCTTGGTAGCGATCTCACTGAGATGCTTCACGATGAGCGCGGTGGGGATACGACGCAGATCGAAGCGCTGACAGCGGGAGAGAATTGTTGCCAGAACCTTCTCCGGGTCCGTCGTGGCGAACATGAACTTCACATGCGCCGGTGGTTCTTCGAGCGTCTTGAGCAGCGCGTTGAACGCCGCTGGTGAAAGCATGTGAACCTCGTCAATGATGTAGATCTTGAACTTGCCGCTGGCGGGAACGTATTGGCAGGTCTCGCGCAGTTCGCGCACCTGATCAACGCCGTTGTTGCTCGCGCCGTCAATCTCTAGCACGTCCATCGCGCGGCCATCTTTGATTTCCTTTACGCGATCATCCTTTTCATCGAAGTCCACCTTCGGGCCGCCAGTACAGTTGAGTGCCATGGCAAAGATGCGTGCGATGGTAGTCTTGCCCGTGCCGCGCGGCCCGCAGAACAGATAGGCGTGCGCGATGCGGTTTTGCTTGATGGCGTTGGAGAGCGTGTCGGTGACGTGCTCCTGCCCGACGACGTCAGCGAACCGCTGCGGGCGATACTTGCGGGCTATGACTTGATAGGACACGGAGGGAATTTACGACTTACGATTTACGATTTACGAGCCAAATGTGGCGGGTCGAGCAACTGTTTCAAATCGTCAATCGTGAATCCCAAATCGTAAATGGAAAAATGCTAGGGTGACCACGGCAGATACGGAGCAAACTACCGTTGCTGCCTTCCGGCCCTGGCGGGGTTCGTAAGTCCACATTCCATGGGCCCTAGCGCGGCAAACTGTGCGGGAGGGACGCGGGGGCTTCAAGCTTAAACCTGAATGAGGGCAATCAAGATTAACGCAATCGTCCAGCGGCGCGTTCATTTTCCAAAAACTTACCGGGCTTGATGACTAGCAGTCCGTAGAAAGGCTTCTCCATCAGCCCACCGAAGTCACCTTGGTCGAGCGTGAGCAGCACATCAGCCCAAGCCAATGCACTGAAAAGAATCGGTCGGTCTTTGCCAGCTTCAAATACTGCGGGACGGTCAAGAGTAAGAACATCGTCCATCACCAACAACGCAGGTCGCAGTCCTGCCCAATCAGCAGTGGCGGACGGCGGGAAGTCGGAAAGATTGCGGAGAACTTCTTCGATGGCGTAGGGCGTGGTTACCAAAACCCAGCCGTTGGCTGATGCTCGGCGGAAGATTTCGCGTGATGCGCCGTTGGCTGAACCGCTCGCCGCAAGCAGAACGCTGGTGTCCAGGAAAAGTCTCACTTGGCCTCGCGAAAACGACGCAGATCAGCTTCGTCCTCTGCGATCCAAGTTGTCATTTGTTCACGGGAGAACTTGCGAGGTTCAGGCATCTCCGCGCGTTGTGAGCGGAGTCGTGTGGCAAGGAACAGCATGAGTTCCTGTTTCTGTTCCGGCGGCAGCGATTCCGCAGCGGCTTCAATTTCAGCGAGTGTGCTCATGCGCGGAAATTCTACCATCGGATGAACTGACCGGCAAGCGTGGTAAAACCTGTTTGCTCCACGCCTCAACGATAAACTTCGCGCCGATGGCCGATGGTGATGACAATGATTTGCAGGATGCGGTCGTGGATTTCGTGGATTTCGTAGATGATCCGGTAATCACCCACTCTGGCACGCCAAGCAGGGCGGCCTTTCAACTTTTTGACATCGGCAGGGCGCGGGTTGGATTCCAAAGCGGCAAGACGAGACAGGATGCGCTGGGATATTTCTTCCGGGAGACGGGCGAGTTCCTTCTGCACTGATCTGGGCAGGATGACGCGATAGGTCATTTCCGCTTGCTCGAACGGCGGGAGCGATAGTCGGCGAGCGTGGTCGAATGGCCAGCATTGAGATCGGCGGTAACTTTCAGTTTGGCGGTGTCGTAGGCGCGAACATCGGCGAGTTCCTCTTCTGCCTCGCGCAAGCGATTATAGGTGCGCAGATCAAGCAACACGCCCACGCGTTGTCCCTTCACGTCAGTCACGAACTGCTCTGCTCCGAGAACGGCTTGTTTCATGTCGGCAAAGTAGCCTCACGCCTCCGAGCTGGCAATAGTTTGATCTTCATGTTTGCGGGACTTTCGGCTTTTCGCTTTGGCGCGCGGGACGCGTGTCGCTACGATGGCGGAGATGTCTGATGTTCAATTCATGCGGCTGGCTTTGCGACTTGCGAAGCGCGGTTACGGTTGCACCTCACCGAATCCGACCGTGGGCGCGGTGTTGGTGAGGGGCCGCAAAATTATTGGGCGCGGACGAACAGCCCCCGCAGGTGGGCCGCACGCGGAAATCGAGGCGATCCGCGATGCTCAGAAGCGCTGTAATTCCCTGCGAGGCGCGACACTTTATGTCACACTTGAACCTTGTTGCACGCATGGCCGTACTCCGCCTTGCACGGATGCGATCAAGGCGGCTGGAATCAAACGCGTGGTCGTGGGCGCAACGGATCCCAACCCGAAGCATGTCGGAAAAGGTTTTGCGATTTTGAAGCGCGCGGGAATCGAAGTCGTTCGTGGTGTGCTGGCAGATGAGTGCGCGGAGTTGAACGAGGCGTTCAATCACTGGATCGTTCATCGCACACCGTTCGTCATCGTGAAGGCGGCGATGACGTTGGATGGCAAGATCGCGACGGCGAGCGGCGAGTCCAAATGGATCACGGGCGAACAAGCTCGCGCGCATGGGATGAAGTTGAGGCTGGGAAGCGATGCGATTCTCGTGGGCGTGAACACAGTGCTGGCGGATGATCCGAGTTTGACGGTGAGGGGGCGGAGGGCGGAGGCCAGAGGTCAGAAGTCAGACAAGAGGCTTCGGCGGTTTGTTTTGGATTCGATGGCGCGGACACCTCTGGATGCAAAGGTCGTGAGTGATGAGCAGGCGGCGTTGACGACGATTGTCGTGAGCGAGCGTGCGCCGAAGAAACGCGTGGCTGCACTGGCAAAGCAAGCGAGCGTTCTCATTGCACCGCTGACCAAATCGGCAATCGGCAATCGGCAATCGGCAATTGACCTGAAGTGGCTGCTGCGAAAGCTCGGCAAAGAAAACATCACGAGCCTGTTGGTGGAGGGCGGCGGCGAGGTGAACGCGTCGTTCTTGATGGGCGGCTATGCGCAGCGTGTGGCGTTCTTTTATGCGCCGAAGATTCTGGGCGGGCGCGATTCTCGCAAAG
>JANPGI010000424.1:0-3107 GCA_031423875.1 Verrucomicrobiota bacterium
GAAATCGTCTTGGCCATCTCCGCCAGAATTGCTAGGCGCGCGATGCGCGCTTTTTCTACCGTCTCCGTCATGATCGCATGAGGTATTCCTTTGAGCTTAAGGTCCAGTTGGAAGCCGGTAATCCCCTTCTCTGTTCCGGCAATTTTGCAATCCATGTCGCAATACGCATCTTCCCAACCGATGATGTCGGTGAGCAGTTGGTATTTTGAAATCTTCTTGTCGTTGCCGTATTCAGTGCAGATGCCGACGCTGATTCCAGCCACCGGACGAATCATCGGAACACCAGCATCCAAAAGCGCGAGCGTGCCACCGCAAACAGAAGCCATCGAAGTCGAGCCGTTGGATTCCATGATTTCACTGACCACACGCACCGCGTAGGGATACGTGTCCAACGGAATCATTGAGGCGATACTGCGTTCTGCGAGCGCGCCGTGACCGATTTCGCGACGACCTGGGCCGCTGATGCGACCTGTTTCGCCAACCGAGAAATTCGGGAAGTTGTAGTGAAGGATGAAACGCTTCTCGTTTCCGCCGCCAGTGTAGGAATCAAATTCCTGCACGTCGTCGCCAGTACCAAGAGTCACGAGTGAGACAGCCTGCGTTTCGCCACGGGCAAATAGAGCCGAACCGTGAGCGCGAGGAAGAATGCTGACTTCGCTCGAAATCGGACGAACGACATCAAACGCGCGGCCATCCAAGCGTTTGCCGTGATTCAGAACCAAACCACGAACCGCTTCTTTCTGGATGTAATAGAATGCGTCGTTGATGACAAACTTGGTCACTTTTTCAGCGCCGAATTTCTCGACGAGTTTCACGCCGACTTCGTCTTGAATCGCTTTGCACGCTGCTTCGCGATTCAACTTGCCCGGAGTGAGCAACGCAGGAACAAAACGATCGCCAGCGAGTTTCTTGGCTTCTTGCAGGATTTCGTCAGGAACGATATTCAACGTGATAGCGCGCTTTTTCTTGCCAGCTTTGGCGGCAAGTTCGTTCTGCGCCGCGATCAACGGTGCGCAAGCGTCTTGACCGAACTTCAACGCAGCAGCGAAATCAGCTTCTGTGATTTCTTTGGCTGCGCCTTCATACATTACGATGTCAGTCGCATTGCCGACATAAACGAGGTCGAGATCGCTCTCCTTCATTTCGGCGTGCGTTGGATTCGCAACAAACTTTCCATTCACGCGACCGACGCGCACTGCGCCGAGCGGGCCGTCCCACGGAATATCGCTGACCATCAATGACGCGCTCGCGCCGATGATGCTGAGGATATCGGGATCATTCTCGCCGTCAGCGCTGAGGACAACGGTCTGCACTTGCACTTCGTTGTACCAACCTTTGGGGAACAGCGGACGGATCGGACGATCCGTGAGGCGGCATGTGAGGATTTCTTTTTCAGTCGGACGACCTTCGCGTTTGAAATAGCCTCCGGGAAATTTTCCGGCAGCGGCTGCCTTCTCGCGGTAATCAACTGTCAGCGGAAAGAAGTCTTGACCTTCTTTGGCTTTCGTAGCGGCCACTGCGGCCACGATGATGACGGTTTCTCCGAGTTGAACTGTCACGGCACCGTCGGCCTGCTTGGCGAGCTTGCCGGTTTCTATGATGATCTGTTTGTCGCCTACTTGGGCGGTAATTTTGGATGGCATGGTAGTTTGATTGCCATTACCACCGAGAAACTTCAGTGAACTCCGAAATCTTTCGGAGTTGACTGAAATCACCCGGGGGTAACGGTCTTTAGCGCGCGATCTGTCTTATTGTTTGGAAACGGGCCGTTCGCACATCCGACCCGACTGGTTGAAACGAAAAGCGCGCGGCATTCGCCACGCGCTTTGGAAAATTAGCGACGCAGTTTCAATTTCTTCGTCACCGCTTGGTAACGAGGCTTGTCTGTGTCATGCAAGTAATCGAGAAGACGGCGGCGTTGGCCGACCATCACCAGAAGACCGCGGCGGGAACTGTGATCCTTCTTATTGCCTTGCAAATGTTCGGTGAGGTGGTTGATGCGATGGGTAAGCAGCGCGACTTGCACGTCGGCAGAGCCGGTGTCTTTCTCGTGCAACCTGAATGTTGAGATCGTCTTTTCTTTGGGTTCCATACTTGTCTTATTTCAAAATAATGATGAATAAACCTAGTTATTCACAATGCTCGTGTAAAGCGTTTTAATTTGGTCAAGCGGTTGTTTTTCCGTTTTTCACTGCGTCAAACTTGGCGAGTCTCCCGCCAGTCTCCCCCTGCCCTTCCAGTCTTTAGTATCCCAACTGTGACAACTCAAAAATACCGTGAAAATTGTCGGGATCAAACAATCGCTACGATGAACAATCCAGCGAAGAATGGAGCCAGTGGTCGGGATTGAACCGACGACCGACGGTTTACAAAGCCTCGCCTAGCTAGGTGCTGGGGAGTTCCGAACTGACAAAACAACAGTTCGGAATTATGACCATCAACGAAATCCTGCACGACCTGAAGCCGCGTAAAAAAATCTCGCGCGCTCGCCTCTACGTCCACATCCGGCGGCTGAAAATCAAACCGCTCGGCGTTCGACAAATTCCCCAGCAGTATCCCGACGACACTCCTCACCGGATTCTTCTCAAGCTCGGCCTCTCCAATGGCCGCGTCTCCGTCACGCCCAAAATCACCTGCAAAAAACTCGCCTAAAAAAACTCATCATGAACGAACAACAGACCGATGAGGAAAAAGATCAGAGCAAGGAGACGTTCTACAAACTTCGCGACGAAGAAATTCGCGCTGTTGGTGATCGCTCTCTGACTCACGGCGCGGCGCGTCTCTACATCCTGATCTCGAAGCTCGTTTGGTTCCCAAACTACGGCGGGATGTTCAAGGGGATGACCGGCGCGCTGAAGTGTTCAGTCAGTGACCTCGCGCGATACATGGGTTGCAATGAAAAATCTTTCTATCGCGACCGATCAAAAAACCGGGCTGGCTGGCTGGAGTTGTTGACGGCTGGGAACTACATCTGGATTACCAAACACACGATCTCGAATGGCGAGGCGATCAACGTCTATCACATCACGGCGGTGCGTCCACGGAACGAGCAAAGCACGTTCGGCTTCACTTCCCGATTCCATGACCACACCCCCACTGGCGAAAAC
>JANPGI010000425.1:0-23301 GCA_031423875.1 Verrucomicrobiota bacterium
AGCGCCCAAGCCATAGACGAGCGCATCAACGCAGATACATCGCACAATCGCCCAGCCAACACGTCCGTTCCGAACGGCACGTCGCGTTCCAGCGGGTTGACGGAGATTGTGAACACGGATTGCGTGGAGTTCGCCATGAAGACCGTTGCGGAAACGATGGTGGATTCGCGCGGCCTCGAAAACCCCGAACATATCGCGGGTTGGATGCGCCAGAGCCTTGATCGATTCCACACACTTGGAGAAACCTTGCAAGCTGGTGGACTCCAGCAAATCACTGGTATCGGATTGCAACGCAACGTGGCCGTCGCTCAAAAAGGTGGCGCGAATCTTTGCGTGGGCTGGAAAAACACATTGGACGCCACGGAAGTGCGCGACCGCATGAAAAAAATCCTGACATTATGGGCTTCCTGACCAGCTTTTTCAAACGAGCCAAGCCGCTGTTGCAATTGCACTCCGGCAGCTTCAGCATGGATCGCAGCGGGCGCATCCTCGCCACGACATTGCCCACGACTTTCCCTCAGAGCCTCGTGCTGGAGATCGGCCGCTGTGTGGTGGAAACATTTCGCGCAGGTCAGACCGCCCAACTCCCGCTTGAAGAGCTCGTCGTCCATTATCCCGGCTTGAAAATCACTGCACGCGAGATGCGCGGCGGTGCAATCGTGTTCCTGTCCGCGCCGAATCTGTCCGCTCCAACTCAACAAACAAGCTAAGTCCTATGAGCAATACAAAAGTACATCCATTGATCCAACAGACCGAGAACTACCTCGAATGCTGGAAACAGTTTAACCATTTCATCAACATGGCCCGCTCGAAGAAATTCAGCGTGGACGATGAGACTCACTTCCTCGAGATCAAGAGCGTGCTCGTTCAGGAGCTGGAATTGATCCTCGCCGGCATGGATGTCAGCTCGCCGACGAAGGAAGAAATCCACGGGCTCATCGGCAACTCACCATCGCTCCGCTACCTAAGCGAGATGAGCGAAGGTGCGCTGCGCAGCCTCGAAAACCAGTGGCACAAGATTTACATCGGTTGGCACGCCATCCTAGGCCAGCTCAAAGTTCAGCAGAATTCGACGACGTCGAAATCGCCATTCGCCGGGATGTTTGAACGATTTGCCAAGGCGTAAGCCGCAGCAACAAGAGTTGGAAACGAACGCGCCCCTCGTGTTGAGGGGCGCGTTTTGTTTTGATTGATCTGAACTCGCGTCAGTTCGCTTGAGGAGGTTTTTCTTCGGAGACAGTGGGAGCTTCCTCAGCAGGACTTTCCGGCGCAGTTGGGGGAACTTCGGTTGCGACCATTTCTGCGGGCGTCTCATTCGCAGCAACAGGGGCGACGACAGCAGCCGCAGCTTTCGGTTCGGGTTTTGGCGGTCTTGGGGCAGGCTTCTTTGCCGTGTCGAGCAAGCCGTTCGCAAACTCCATCACATGCCCCTGATGCACGAGCCAGTGCAAATCGGAGATGAGCGCGGTTTGTTCCGGCGTCGGATCTGGCGCAGGTGGAGGCGTCGCAGGCGCGGTGGACGCGCCTTCAACAGGTGTAGCAACGACTGGCGCTGCGGTCACGGGCGACGGCGCGAGCGCATCAATGAGTTTGCGGCGATTACACTTGGGATCAGCGTTGATGAAATCAACGATGCGTTTCACTCCTGTGGAAACTGGTGTGGTTTCAATATCAAGGAAGTGCGGACGCGCCACAGCCACATGCGTGACCGTCTTGTTGACCTTGAAGAATTGCAACCCGTGATGAGCGAATGACTGGCTCAACGACGTGGCTATCTGCATCGGGAAACGGCGTTGCTCCGTGAGGAGGTTCTGCACCACACGTCCCATCCCGCCGCGCAACGACCGTGCCGCCATGCCGCTGACGATGTGTGATTCCACCTGTTTGATGATCGTATCTTTGTGCGTGACGCGGAAATGCTTCTCCACTTCCTCGCGGTTCGGCAGCTTCGCAGCTTCGGGTACATTCAAGCAGGCGAACTCCGTCTTCACGCTTTGTTCCTCGACCCATTGTTTCACCACGGCTTCATCGCGTACGATCTTCACGCGCGACTTATAGACATCAAACGGCATCCGCGAGAAGCGTTCAGCGTGCAGCTTGGCGAGCTTGTTCTGGTAATCGTGGTAGTTTGGCGGGCCAAGAATGACACCGCTTAGGCCGCATTGACCCACGAACGTATAAACTCCCTTGGGTGCTTCGGTCGCGATCTTCTCGGCTTGATAGAACGTGCCGAAATGCTTCTGCAACACATGCTCTACCGCTTCGTCTTCGCTCAACCAGATGGTTTCATCCAGCGCGCAATGAAAGATCGGCTGCGCCAGTTGTCCCTGCTGATTCTTCTTCGTCGTGAAACGGATCGAATAACGTTCGGGTTTCTGGATGACGAGAAATGCGATGTCAAACAGGGGAAATGCGCGCCCCGTCATCTTTACCTGACGCGCCAGTGACTCCACGCCCTTTTCATCGGGAATGATCGCGGCGTTGATCTCAGGCAAAGGTTGTGGTGCTTCACGGCGTTCGGGCAAGGGGCGGCGTTCGTCGCGCCCAAATCCTCCTCCACGTTGGCCGGTGCCGCCTTGGCCTTGACCATCACGACGCGGGCCACGGAATCCACCTTGTGCTTCGGGACGACGACCGCCCTGTCCCTGTCCGCCACCTCCGCCATCGCGTCTGGGAGGGCGCGGGCCACGGCTCTCGCCACGGTCACGGTCGCCTCTGCGTTCTCCTTCGTTGCCGGTGAATTTGGCGTAGCGGTTGGTATTATTGGCTGATTCCTGCGCCCACGAGGGGAGGAACAGTTTCTCCAGGTCAAGGTCCGTTTCCGGATTGATGTTCATATAAAATACGACAGCCCCAACAGTAGGACTCGATAGTTAGTTACGATGCCAGAATGGAATGGCGTGGGTTGAATTGCAATGAAAGAAACCTCTCTGCGCCACACGGCCACGCACGAAAAGTCAAACATCTATCACAGGGCCGTCACCGCCGTCATCTCGTCCGCGTGTCTCCGGTGGGCGTTGCCGGCGGCGAACCTTGAGTTTAGCATCGGAGTTGCCTGTGACGACACTCAATATCAGGGCAATCAACCCGATGAGCACGGATCCCAACATCGCCCAGCCAAATCCTTCCACCTCGAAGGTTTTCCCCATGATCCCATCCACCATGTAGATCAGACAACCGTTGATGACGACGAGGAACAACCCCAGTGTGTACAACACCAACGGCAGCGCCACCAACATCATGAGAGGACGAAGGAAAGTGTTGAGAATGCCCAGCAACAACGAGACGAGGAATACCGCGCCCTTCGGTTCACAGCGGAAGTGCGGGTGCAACACCGTCACCGTCACCAACACCGCAAAAGTGTTGATGAGCCATGTCTGGATAAACTTTTTCAGTACAGGAGTCATTATGATCGAACCCCGCAGCCAATGCGGGAGTGAAAAGATGCGTCACGCTGCTTTTGATGACAAGCGGCAAACCAACCCGACAGTGTTCGGATTTGTAGGCGACGAGGTGACGGGTCGTTTCTGGAAAGCACTACTGTCTCAGAAAGGCACTCCTTACGCCGTTGCCTACAATCGAATCAGGACATTGCAGGGTAAATCATCACTTCCGAGAAAATTTCATGGCTTGAGCCCCGGGATTTTTCCATATTCAGCAGACATGAAGTCTATGACGGGCTATGGGCGCGGCGAGTGCGCCCGAGATGGATTCAACGTGACCGTTGAACTCAGTTCTGTGAACCGCAAACAAGCCGAAATCTCGGTCAATCTCCCGCGCGAACTTGAATTGCTCGAAACCCGCGTGCGCGAGACGATCCTTGCCGATGTTTCGCGCGGTCGCGTCACGGCGCGCGTCAGTGTCCACGCAGGCGATGGCAAATCGTCCGCCAAGATGCATTTGAACGCCGCGCTTGCCAAAGCTTACGCCCACGAACTCAAAAAACTCGCTCGTGAACTCAAACTCCAGGGCGATGTGACGCTCGATCATCTCGTCCGCGCGCCCGGAGTTTTTCAAACGGATGAAGAATTGGCCGAGACGGAAAACCTCTGGCCAGCCGTGGAAAAATCCCTTTCGGCGGCTCTATCCGGGTTGGTGAAGATGCGTGTTCGCGAAGGGGCACACCTCAATGAAGACCTTACCTCACGCGTGACTACGATGCGCCGTTGTGTCGAACGAGTCGCCAAGCAAGCCCCGAAATCCGCCGGGCGCTATCGCCAGCAACTTATCGAACGCATCAAGTCCGCTGGCATCCCCGGACTCGCAGCGGATGACGAGCGGCTGTTGAAGGAAGTCGTGTTCTTCGCAGATCGCTCCGACATCTCCGAGGAGTTGACTCGGCTGCAAAGTCATTTCAAGCAGTTTGAAGATTGCGCGAAATCCAAAGAACCCGTCGGGCGGACGCTGGACTTTCTCGCGCAAGAAATGAATCGCGAGATCAACACCATCGGCTCGAAGGCGAATGATGCGTTGATCTCCGGCGACGTTGTGACGCTCAAGGCGGAACTGGAGAAGTTCCGCGAACAGGCCCAAAACGTGGAGTGAACCGATAACCATGAGCGAAGACAAACATTCAGGAACACACGCGGGTAATCCGCTGCTCGTGGTCATCTCCGCTCCTTCCGGCGGCGGCAAGACGACGTTGTGTCACCAGATACTCACCGCGCGCCCCGACATGGCGCGCGCGATCACCTGCACCACGCGCGAACCACGCGGCGACGAGAAAGACGGGGAGGATTATTATTTCCTGGATGCGGGATCGTTTTTGAAACGTGTGCAGGCGGGAAACTTCCTCGAACACGCCACGGTGTATGGCCAAAGCTATGGGACGTTGAAGTCGGAAGTCGTCAGCAAACTCCGGTCTGGCAAGGACGTGTTGCTCAACGTGGACGTGCAAGGCGCGGCCACCGTCCGCAAATGCGCGGAGGAAGACCCGGAACTGAAGCGCGCCTTGGTGACGGTGTTCCTCACACCCCAGACGACTGCGGTACTTGAGGAGCGTCTCCGTCGTCGTGGCACTGACACCCCCGCTGACATCAAGAAACGTCTCGGTGTGGCACGTCAGGAGGTTGCCCAATGGAAAAACTTTGATTACCTGATCATCAGCCGTAGCGTGGCGGACGACCTCCGGCACATGCAGGCGATCGTGGAAGCGGAGAAGATGCGGTCGCAGCGGTCGGCTGCCCCGGAGTTTTGAATCGTTTCACAGGAACAGCATGAGCAAAACCAAGAACATCGTCCTCGGAGTGACAGGCTCCATCGCCGCGCACAAGGCTGCCGATCTCACGAGCTTGTTGACGAAGCAAGGCTTCAACGTCCGTGTGGTGCTCACTGCCGACGCGCAAAAATTCATCACGCCGCTCCCATTCAAAACACTCTCGCGCAATCCCGTCGTCACCGATCTCTACGATGAGGAAGAAGGTTGGAAACCCACTCATATCCGCCTTGCTGACGAAGCTGATCTCCTGCTCATCGCGCCAGCCACTGCGAATGTCCTCGCCAAACTTGCCAACGGTCACGCAGACGATGCGCTTACCTGCATCGCACTCGCGTTGAATGCCAAAGCGAAGCTGCTCATCGCTCCCGCCATGAACGGCAAGATGTGGCAACACGCCGCCACGCAACAGAACGCGGCCACATTGAAGAAGCGCGGCGCGGAATTCATCGGGCCGGAGAAGGGCATGTTGTCCTGCGGTTACGAAGGCCTGGGAAGGTTGTGGTCTGTGGAAAAGATCGCAGAACGCGCGATGGCGTTGCTGCGCTGATAATATTTCCCGCAACCCGGTACACTTATGAAATCGGGACGATGGCAATGGTTGAAGCGGTTGCCGGAGGTGCTGGCCGAGGCCCGCTCCGAACCTGCCGAACACGCGCGACGCCAACTCGCGCGGCAGCGGAACATTTTTCTCCCCGCCCGTCTCGTCGTCGCCGCCATCGTTCTCTTCCAGTTCCATACATCGCCATGGCTTGCCGAGATCGTGTCAACCTATGGAGTCATCGTCGAGACCATCCAGAACACGATCGTGACTTATACGGCGGTCGTCCTTGCTGCCACGGTTCTTTTCTATGTCGTGAAAAAATTTCCCACGGGCACGGTCCAGTGGTTTGTGTTCGCGCTGGGGATTGCAGACGGTGTTTTTCTGGGCAGCCTCACCATCCTGACCGGCGGGTTTGAGAGTATTCTCTATTGGGCTTATCCAGCATTGATCATCGTCAATGCCGCCTCCATCCCGCTGGCCACGCCACAGATCGTCCTGAATCTGTTGCTTGGGATCATTTTTCTGTCTGCCGGACTCACAGAATCAAACACGGAGCAGGAAGTGGATACTGGACGCTCTTATCAAGCTGCTAAACGTATTGCCGAGGGCGAGATCGAAAAGCCGTTTGAGATCGGGCGTTGGCTGCAAGACGCTCCAGCGCCTTTCCGAAAAATGGTGTGGAACAGTCTTGAAGAATCCACCCGGTCAAACATCGTCTGTCTTCAGACGAACCCTAGCCACATCCCGGAGGCCGCACTGAAAGACATTTTATACCGCGATGCGAACTCCATTTTCCCATCGCAAAAAAGCTACGCGTCGTTCATGCGCGAACCTCGGGACAGCGTCGAGCCCAGCGGGACTCATTTCGTCCTGCAAGTCACCGTGCTGCTACTGCTCACGTTCTGCTGTTATGGCGTGCAGGTGCTCGTGGCCGCGCAAGGTCGCGCTGCCGACGAACGTAATGAATTCCTCGTGCGCGGTGAACAACTCCGCTCCGCCGGTCGCCTTGCCGCAGAAGTCGCGCATCAGATCAAAAACCCGCTCGCCATCATCAACAACGTCACGTTCTCACTGCACAAACATCTTGCCGCTGAAAAACCCGAGACCGCCAAGCAGATCGAAATCATCCGCGAGGAAGTCGCCAAGGCCGACCGCATCATCGTCCAGATCATGGGCTACGCGCAATTGACCGAAGGCCGCGTGGAAAAGCTCAACGTCGTGGATGAATTGAACCGCGCCATCGAGGAGGTGTTCCCGCCCGGCGTGCCGTCCCCCGTCCACATCCGCCGCAGTTTCACGCCGCCACTGCCGCCATTGCTCATGCAGCGGAAACATTTCGGCGACGCGATCAGCAATCTGTTGCAGAACGCGCGCGACGCATCATCGGCAGGCGGGACCATCCACGTCGCCGCGCGTTTTCTTGAGGATGAATCTGTCCAGATCATCGTGCGCGATGAAGGGGAAGGCATTCCGCCGGACAAGTTGGAGCGTATCTTTGAAGCTTACTACACCACCAAACCGCGAGGGTCTGGCCTCGGCCTCGCCGTGGTCCGACATAACACCGAACTCTACGGCGGCAACGTACGCGCCGAATCCACGCTTGGAAAGGGCGCCGTGTTCACCCTACTCTTTCCGTCGAAGACGCTGATGAAACCCATCACATGACCTCGCCACTCCCGCCATTGCTCGTCGTGGATGACGAAAAGAACATGCGCCTCTCCCTGCAAACATTGCTCGGAGACGAAGGCTACTCCGTGCTTGCCGTGGAATCCGCAGAAGCCGGCCTCGAACTTCTCGCCAAGGAAAACGTGTTCATGGTCATCACCGATGCACGCCTCGGCGGGATGAGCGGCTATGATTTCATGCACAAGATCCGCAGCCGCTGGCCCGAACTGCCGGTGCTCATGATCACCGCCTACGCCACGCCCAAGCTCGCCGTGGAAGTCATCAAATCCGGTGCGATGGATTATCTCGCCAAGCCGTTTGCACCGGAAGAATTGCTCCACGCCGTCTCGCGCTGCGGAGAGCGCCATCGCCTTCTCAAGGCCAACGATCATCTGCTCCAACGCGCCAGCGAGAATTATCAACTCGATCAGATCGTCGGAGACTCCCTCAAAATCCGCGAGCTGCGCCAGCTCATCCAGACCGTCGCCCCCACAGACGCCCGCTCACTTATCTTGGGCGAAAGCGGCACGGGCAAGGAACTCGTCGCCGGTGCGCTGCACAGTTTGAGCGCGCGGAAAAAATCTCCCTATGTGCGGATCAATTGCGCTGCCATCCCGGAAGCATTGTTGGAAAGTGAATTGTTCGGCCACGAGAGAGGTGCGTTCACTGGCGCGCTGAAACTCAAACACGGGCGCGTGGAAGAAGCCAATGGCGGCACGATCTTCCTCGACGAGATCGCGGACATGAGCCGTCCATTACAGGCCAAGCTGCTCCGTTTTTTGGAAGATGGCACCTTCACACGCGTCGGCGGCACGCAGGAATTGAGCGTCAACGTCCGGCTCGTCGCCGCCACCAATCGCGACATCGTGGAAGCCATCGCCGCTGGTGAGTTCCGCGAGGATTTGTTTCATCGGCTTAACGTGATCCAGTTCCGCCTGCCGCCCTTGCGCGAACGCGAGGACGATATTCTCCGGCTCGCCGAACATTTCCTCAAACTGTTCAGCGGCTCGATGAACCGCACCGTGAAACGCCTCTCGCGTGGCGCACAACAGAAACTTCTTTCGCATCGCTGGCCCGGTAACGTGCGTGAACTCCGCAACGCCATCGAACGCGCGCTTATTCTCGAAACCACCCCCGAAGTCCAGGCGTCGAACCTGCCAGATTTCCAGATCGAAACGCGTTTGAACAAAATCGCGACGGCACCCGCTACGGTTGCCGCAAACGGCGAACGCGCGATTGACGAAATCGTGGCTGATTTCGAGCGCGACCTCCTCACCGCTACACTGGAGAGTTGTTCCTTCAATCTCACCAAGTGCGCTGAAAAGCTGAAGATCAGCCGCCATGCGTTGCGTTACCGGATGCAACGTCTCAACCTCACGTCAGAAGACGACGAGGTGACGAACAATAATTGATTTTTTTGAAATGAACTCCACGCTCAACACAGCCCTGTTCACCGGCTCTATCGCCACCGTCGTCGTCGCCATTTTTTTCTGGGCCAAGGTCATCCGTAGAACGCGGAAGCGGCGTTACGAATATCCCAGGCGCGCCACCTCCACGGGAAACAAAAAATCCCCGGCCCTGTTGTCCAGCACCCGCAAACAGAAGCGGCGCCGACGCTCCGGGATGGTCGCCAATCCGATGCTGGCTGAGACGCGCGGATTGCCCCCCGTGCGAGAAGATCACCGCGCCGCCGCCGGGCATTACCAAAATTGACTGCCATGCAGCAGAGTCAGGCGATCACTCGCAACAGCGCATCCAATCTCGCGCTCGCATTCGTCCTGCTACCCAAACCCAAACGCCTCGCCATGTCCGCACTCTACGCGTTTTGTCGCGAGGTGGACGATGTGGCGGATGAAGAATCCCGCTCCATCGAACAACGCCGCGCCGGACTTGTCGCGTGGCGCGCGGATGTGAAGCTCGCGTGCGATGGCGGCCAACCGCAGTTCATCGTGAATCAGGAATTGCAGCCCGTGATCCGCGAATTCAAACTCCCGTTTCATCTTTTTGATGAACTCATCAAAGGCTGCGAGATGGACCTCACCACCTTGCGCTATCAGACGCATGAGCAACTGGAACTTTACTGCCACCGCGTCGCCTCCGTCGTCGGCCTTCTGAGTATCGAGATCTTCGGTCACACAAATCCCAGGACATGTGATTATGCCACCCACCTCGGCAAGGCCCTTCAGCTCACCAACATTTTGCGCGATGTGAAGAACGACGCCGAACGTGGAAGGATTTATCTGCCGCTGGAAGAATTGCAAACTGCTGGCGTGACCGAAGACGAAATCCTGCGCGGCGTCTATTCAGAACGCTACGCCAAGCTCGCGGGAAATATCGCCGCTCGCGCCGACAGATTTTACCGTCTCGCCGTTGACACATTGCCCACTGAAGACCGTCGCGCGATGGTTGCCGCCGAGATGATGGGGAGCGTGTACTGGAGATTGTTCCGCAAACTCGAACGCGCCCGCTTCAACGTCTTTGTTCCTGAAACGATCCGCCTGAGCAAACCTCACAAGCTCGCGCTGATCGTCCGCTCTTGGGTGCGCCACGCGCTGAACACGTCGTCGCCCGACTACGGTTCGCGTCACCCCACGCGATACGGCGGCATATCCTGACCTCATATACATTGCTGACTTGGGGCAGGGGGCTTGAGGCGTTGTCCTAACACTGAGCCAACTCCATGTGGAGGTTGTTTGACCCCGAACATTATTTAGGTCGAACTCCGACTGCATCGTTCAGGCTAAGTGGGGGGTGCTGACGCAGGCAATTTTTACCACCTTGCTATTGATCACCCGGCAAATTTTTCTTAGCCACCGCTTCGCTTCCATCACAAACCCCACGTTTCATTGGTGTTCTCTCGCTTGGTACTGGCGTTGCTAAACACGCCATCGAACGAATCAAAAAAGATGATCGCACAATTCCATGGACGGGAGATAAGTGCCCGGTTTGCCCTGCTCCAGCAGCGGCGGCGGATGCTTTGCGCGTTCTTGTTCGCTGCTTCGATGACTTTTGCGTTCGCGACGGACTTAACATCAACCGTCGCCTCCACTAACGCGCTCCCCACGCTGCCGACGGTCGCAATGCCTTCGGCGGCGTCTTCCCTTCTCCGCGTGCTCGGCGCGTTCGCTTTGGTGATTGCGGTTTTCTTCGGTGGTGTCTGGCTGTTCCGCAACTGGCAGCGCATGACGATCGCCAAAGGTCACACACCCAAGCTCAACATTCTTGAAACCAAATCGCTGGGCCAGCGCCACGCCATCTACGTCATCGGCTATGAGCAACAACGCCTCCTGATTGCCGCGTCTCCTGCCGGTGTGACGATGCTCACCACGCTTCCGTCTGCTGCTGCGGATGCTGCTGAGGAAGTGCCTGCGCCTAAAACTAATTTCACCGACGCACTGCGTCAGGCGTTGCAACGCAAGCCATGAACTTTCCCACCCAGCAGCAGAATCATCAACTCGCGTTCGGCGCAAGCCGGGCGCGGGCTTGGTGGCTCACTTTGCTGGTGCTGATTTTATTGGCTCGTGCGGCTTGGGGTCAAACACCCCCGCCCACGACCGGCCCCGCCCCGGCTGCAGTGTTCAACCTCAATCCCACGAACGCGCTCTCGCTTGCCACCGGTTTTGCTCCGTTCAAGTTCAATCTCGGAGTGGAAGGTTCGCAACAGCCGCAAGACGTGGACGTGGCGATCAAAGTCCTGTTCACCATCACGCTGCTCACGCTCGCGCCTTCGATCATCCTGTTGATGACCTGTTTCACACGCATCGTGATCGTGCTGTCGTTCGTGCGCTCTGCGCTCTCGCTGCAAGGCACGCCCGCCAACCAGATCATCATCGGCCTCGCGCTGTTCATCACGTATTTCATCATGGCCCCGGTGTGGGAGAAGATTGATGCGAACGCGCTTCAGCCATACATGGCGAAAACGATTTCCTCCACGCAGGCATTGGACGAAGCAGCCAAACCCATCCGCGAGTTCATGCTCAAGCAGGCGCGCCCGAAAGATGTCGAACTGTTCGCCGCCATCGCCAAACTGCCGCCCACTGCACCAGATCAACTGCCGCTCAAGGTCGTCATCCCCGGCTTCATCATCAGCGAACTGCGCACCGCGTTTCAGATGGGTTTCCTGTTGTTCGTACCGTTCATCCTGATTGATCTCGTGGTCGCCACAGTGCTGATGAGCATGGGCATGATGATGATGCCGCCCGCGACAATTTCTCTGCCGCTGAAAATTCTCCTGTTCGTCCTCGTGGATGGCTGGGAACTGGTCGTCCGCTCGCTCGTGTTGAGCTTTGGCGGCTAGAGAAAGGAAACATGACACCTGAATTTTCCGTTGAACTGATCAAGACGATGATGTTCCAAGCCGTGACTCTGGCCTCGCCGATTCTGCTGACCGTGATGGTCATCGGGCTTGGCGTCAGTTTGTTTCAAGCGGTCACATCCATCCAGGAACAAACGCTCTCGTTCGTCCCGAAAGTCATCGGTGTCGTCGCGCTGCTCGTGGTTCTGCTGCCGTGGATGATGCGGACGATGATTGAATTTACCCGAGCCGTCTTTGAACGGATTCCCTCAATGGTCAATTAACCCAATGAAAATATCACTCGCAACACAACTCATCATGAAAGCCACGTCGAACGCTTCCGGTCGCAAGCTGCACAAGCTCTGTTCATCTGGCTGCCGCTCTGAGTTCAAGAAGACGAACAAGATCGGCACGAAGAAACACTCCGCCCACTCGCATTGAACGCAGCGCTCACAACCTGGTTTCTCGTCTTCACGCGCGTCGGCGCGATGCTGGCCGTGCTACCGATGTTCTCGACGCAGATGATCCCGGTGCAACTCCGCATCGCCCTCGGCGCGCTCGTGGCATTATTGGTCACGCCGATGCTGCCGATCGTGCCTGCGGATGGAATTTCAATCTGGCTGCTTGTGAAGTTGATGTTCATGGAGGTCAGTATCGGTTTGCTGCTCGGCTTCGTGTGCCGCTTTGTTTTTTACGCGTTGGAGATCGCGGGTGGTTTCATCGCCACGGAAATGGGCATCACGTTGCCATCGGAGTTCAACCAACTCGTCTCCGGCAGCACCATGGCTCCGGGCTTGATTCTCTACTGGATCGCGATGATGACGATGTTGAGCCTCGATCTGCATCACTGGATGATCGTGGGCTTTCAGAAAAGTTATGCGCTTGTGCCGTTCGGTGGCGCGCATCTGAGTGAAGCCCTGCTTGTAGATGTGGTGGCGCGCAGCGGAAAAGTTTTCGTCATCGCATTGCAGATCGCCGCACCTGTCATGGCGGTCTCGTTCCTCGTCACGCTGGTGTTCGCAGTGTTGGGCCGCGCCGTGCCGCAGATGAATGTGTTCTCCGAGAGCTTCCCTGTCCGCACGTTGCTTGGACTGATTTCGTTCGGACTCACCTGCACGTTCATGGGGCAACACATCGCGAATTATCTGCGCCGCCTCCCCGAGGACATGCTGAACGTGGCGCGATTGGCAGGAGGAGCGAGCTAAACCATCATGGCTGACAATCAAGCAGGCGAAAAGACAGAGCAAGCCACACCAAAGCGGCTGGAAGAAGCCATCAAGCAGGGCCAGTTCCCCCGCAGTGCGGAGGTGCAGACTGTTTTTGTTCTCGTCGGTGGATTGCTCGCGATCAAGTTCGTGGGCCACGACCTTTGGCAGAAGTTTGTCAACGTCCAGACCGGCGTGCTGGCACATCTGCATGACATCCCGATCACGATCAAAGCCATGCCGGGTTACGGGATTGATGCGGCTCTGATGTTCGCGGCTTGCGCTGGGCCGATTTTGATCGGCACGACAGCGGGCGGCCTGATTGCGGGCGCGATCCAAAACCGTTTCCAAACCGCCTCTGAAGCACTCACACCAAAGTGGGAACGGCTCAATCCAGTTGAAGGTTTCCAACGCATCTTTTCCACTAAAGCTTTTGTGCCGACCGGGATTTCCATGCTGAAACTCAGCGTGATCGCAGCGTTGACCTACTCGCAGGTCAAGACGCTGCTCAACGATCCCATCTTTTACACGGCAGTTCCCGTTTCCCGCATCGGGGGATTCATCGCGGATGCGTCTCTCGGTATCACCTGGCGCGTGGTGACGTATCTCGCCGCTATCGCCGCGCTCGACTACGGCTACCAGTTCTGGAAGACGAGCAAGGACATGATGATGACGAAGCAGGAGGTGAAGGAGGAAATGAAAAACTCCGAAGGCAATCCGCAGATGAAAGCGCGTCAGCGTCGTCGTCGCGCCGCCAAGACCGTGCGTCAGATGTTGCAGGATGTTCCCAAGGCCGATGTCATCGTCACGAACCCGACACACTTTGCCGTCGCGCTGCGCTACGACCGCAAGACGATGAAAGCACCGAAGATCGTCGCCAAAGGCACGCGTCTCAACGCACTTCGCATCCGCGAGATCGCCACCCAGAATCAAATTCCCATCATTGAGAACAAGCCGCTGGCGCGGATGATGTTCAAGTACGGCAAGGTCGGCGGTGAAATTCCGGCGCAACTGTTCTCCGCCGTCGCGGAAGTCCTCGCCTACGTCTATCGCGTCAACCGCTACCGCTATTACGCCGAGCAAAACAACGTCTAAGTCATGGCCACACCCAATACCACCAATCCAGCCGCAGGCAAATCCGGCGGCATCGCAAAGTATCTGCGCCAGGGCGATCTCTGGCTCATCCTCGGACTGTTCGGCACGGTGTTGCTGTTGATCGTGCCGGTGCCGCCCATTGCGCTCGATCTATTCCTCGCCATCAGCATCGCGCTTTCACTGCTGATTTTGTTGGTGATTCTTTATCTCGAAGACGCATCGGACTTCACGGGTTTCCCAACATTGCTGTTGTGTATCACGCTTTTCAGGCTCGCGTTGAACGTGGCTTCTACTCGTCTGATTCTGTTGGATGGTTACGCCGGTCACATCATCGAAGCATTCGGCAACTTCGTCGTGCGCGGCAATTACGTCGTCGGCCTTGTCATCTTCCTCATCCTTGTCCTCATCAACTTCATCGTCATCACGAAGGGTGCGGGACGTATCGCGGAAGTCGCAGCTCGGTTCACATTGGACGCGATGCCCGGCAAGCAGATGGCGATTGATGCCGAACTGAGTGCCGGTGTGATCAACGACGAACAAGCCCGCACACGCCGCCGCAAGGTGGAACAGGAAGCGGACTTCTATGGCGCGATGGACGGTGCGAGCAAGTTCGTTCGCGGCGACGCCATCGCAGCCGTGTTGATCACGCTCATCAACATTCTCGGCGGCTTCGCCATCGGCATCGTGCAAAAGGGAATGACAGTCACGGAATCGTTACAACGGTTCACTCTGCTCTCCATCGGTGATGGTCTTGTCTCGCAGATTCCCGCGCTCATCGTCTCGATGGCTGCCGGTATGTTGGTCACGCGCGCTGCGTCCAAGAACAGTCTTGGCGCGGAACTCGGCAAACAACTCCTATTCTATCCGCGCGCACTTCAGATTCTCACGGGCATGTTGGTGGTGTTCGCAATCATGCCAGGATTGCCGATGCTGCCGTTCCTTGTGCTGGCAGTCATCAGCGGATTCATGGCGAAGGAGATGAAAAAACGCGTCGCCATCACGAAGGCTGCTGCTACCGCAACTCCGGCTGTCGGCAAAGATGGCAAGCCTGTTCCTGCAACTCCCGCCGCAGGGAGTGCAGGTGAGAAGATTGAATCACTCCTGTCCGTGGATGCGCTCCAGATCGAACTCGGTTACGGACTCGTGAATCTTGCCGATACGCGGAAGAACGGTGACCTGCTCGAACGCGTCACTGGTGTGCGGCGCACTTTCGCGACAGAGATGGGCGTGGTCATCCCGCCGATCCGGCTGCGCGATAATTTGCAGATGGGCGCGAACGAATATCGTTTCCTGCTCAAAGGCCAGGTCATCGCACAGGGCAACTTGATGCCTGGCTATTGGCTCGCGATGAACGCCACCAACAGCAAGGTGACACTCAAAGGAATTCCCACGGTTGAACCCGTGTTCCAGTTGCCTGCTACGTGGATCACCGATGTGGAACGCAAAGCTGCCGAAGCCGCAGGTTACACCGTTGTAGATGCGCCTTCCGTGATGGTCACGCATCTTTCCGAAACCGTCCGCCGCAACGCGCATGAAATCCTCAGCCGCCAAGACGTGCAGATATTGCTAGATAATCTCAAGTTGACGCACCCGACCGTGGTGAATGAACTCATCCCCGCGCAGCTCAACGTCGGTCAGGTGCAACGCGTTCTTCAGAACCTGCTCGCTGAGGGCATCTCGATCCGCAATCTCTCCGGCATCCTGGAAAAAGTCAGCGACAACGCGGGCGTGACCAAGAATCCTGACGAGCTTTCCGAGTACGCCCGACGCGCGCTCGGCGCACAATTGGTCAAGCCGTTCCAACATGACAACGGCCCGCTCCGCGCCATCACGCTTGATCCGAAACTGGAGCAACAGATCGCCCAAGGCGTGCGCCAATCGCCGACAGAGATCGCGTTGCTGCTCGATCCAAAACTCGCGCAGCATGTGATGAACGTCCTATCGCGGCACATCCAGAAGTTCCTCGCAGACGGCCATCAACCGCTCGTCCTTTGCGCGCCGCAGATACGACTCGCGTTCCGTCGCTTCTTTGAAAGCACGTTCGCCGATCTTTCAGTGCTGTCATACGCCGAAGTCCCGGCACGCATTGAAATCCAAAGTGCTGCCTTGGTCACATCTCCCGAATAACGAAAACAAAATTATGAAATCCATCACGCACATCCCGACGCGGTTCGCCGACAGCACCTCCGTGCCGCTGGAAGTTCCCGTAACCACGGGGCCGCGCCCGGTTCGCCGTGGCGGTTTCTGGCCGGGCGAAAGTTTCGGCACCTGCACGCGCAAGTGGGATTTGACCGGAGTGTTTGCCGGCAACGCATTCGTCCTGCCCGTGCTGATCGGCGGGAATGGTTCTCGCACGCACTGATTTTTCATACAATGCAAGTTCACACCTATCTCGCTGAATCCGTCGCCGATGCCGTCACGCAAATCCGCGAGACGCTCGGCCCGGAAGCCGTCGTGTTGAACGTGCGCCGTTTGCCTGCGGAAGGGTTGGCTCGATTGTGGCAAAAGCCGCGTATCGAAGTGCTGGCGCATGTGCCGGAGAAAACGACTGCTCCTATCGTTGCACCTGCACCCGTCTTGGACGAAGTGCAGGTGAGCGCGCTGGCGGAGTTGCGCGCCGAGATGCAGGAGATGCGGGATAACATGCTAAAACCTGCGTCTGTCGTAGAAGCATCCGAAAGTGCTGCTGCGGGTAGCGCGGGTAGTCGTCTGCCCGACGAACATCCTTTGACGTACGACGGCGCGCACGGAGTGACGCGCCCTACCTGTCACAGGAATAGTGATTGGCGCATCGGTTCTCTGCTCGAACAAACTGGTTTGTCGCCCGCTCACGCCGAAAGCATCGTGGCAGAGTTGTGCGAGAAACACGGCGAGGCTGCTCCGATTTCGTTGGCTGATGAAATCGAACTCGCCAAACAGGTTCTTGTCGCGCGTTGGAAGGATTCTCCGAACAAAGTCACTGGCACGCACATCTTCATCGGCGCACCGGGTTCGGGCAAGACCACGGCACTTTGCAAATGGCTCGCACAGGTCGCGCTTGTGGAAGGGCGCAGCGCTGCGGTGTGGCGGCTGGATGGCGTGGTGGCGAACACGGCGGAGTCGCTCAGCGTGTTTGGCGAAATCCTTGGCGTGACGGTGGAGCGGTTTGCGCCTGTGAACGGTGAGTTGCCAGAGGCTGACGTGTTGTTCGTGGATTTGCCTGGCGTGAATCACTCGGATGCGAACGCCGTGGCGCAACTCGCACAACGCATCGCTGCGTTGCCGGACGCGCAGGTGCATCTCGTCGTGAACGGCGCGTATGAGACATCGCTGTTGCTCGCGCAAGTGCGGGCATTTTCCAGACTACCCATCACAGATGTGATCGTGTCGCATCTGGATGAGGAGCCGCGCTGGGGCAAGGTCTGGAATCTGGTGCTAGGCACAAGTTGCCCGGTGCGTTACCTGAGCAGTGGGCAAAATATTCCGGGTGACTTCGCAGTGGCGGGAGCGGCGGAACTTTTTTTACGTCAGTTTCCTCGAAAACAAAGGGGTTTGGCGGCAAACACAAAGCAGACAGCCTGATGGCAGGTGGCTTGCTAAAACGTGCATCGGGATCAATTAACGATGAAGAAAATGATGATCATGGGCGGGTTGATGGGGTTCGGCATCGGTGTCGTGACGGGTTATGTGAAAGAAGTTTCATGGCCGGCGATATTTTTACGCGCGTGTGTCACGGCGTTGATCTCGGGTTTGTTGTTCCGTTGGTGGGGTCGTGTCTGGTTGAGCGGATTGAAAGACAGCCTCGCGGCTAGGGCCGCAGAAAAACAGTCCAGCCCAACGGCTGCGACAAAATGAATCTGAATTAAATGTCCACTGAAGCACCAACACTTCCAGCTCCGGCGAAGATCAAAATCCCGGTGAGGGATTTGTCACATCTCTACGGGCGAGTCTCGCAGGGCAGCAGCGATGAGAACGATCTCGTGCAACAACACCTCGCTCTAGTGCGCCAAGTGGTGGGGCGACTGGCCATGAGTATGCCATCGCATGTGGATCAGGATGATCTTTACAGCTCCGGGCTGGTCGGGTTGTTGAACGCGGTGCGGAACTTTGATCCCCAAGGCGGCAGTACATTTGAATCGTATGCGCGTGTGCGGATCCGTGGAGCGATCTTTGACGAGTTGCGGCGATTGGACTGGGTGCCGCGTTCGATCCACGACAAGGCGCGCAAGGTGCAGGCGGTGATGCAGCAGTTGGAACAGAAGCAAGGCCGCCCCGCTTCGGATGAAGAAGTGGCGAAAGCGTTGAATCTTTCCGTGGACGAATACCACGAGTTGTTGGAGGAGATCCGCCCGGCCACGTTCGTTTGTCTGGATGCGTCACCTGTGAATGAGGACGAAGATGAGAGCCGCCATGATCGCATCGCGGATGATTCCCAACCCGATCCGCTGGACAACACGGTGAGGCGTGAGATGACGGCGATCATCGCCTCGCGCATCAAGCAATTGCCAGAGATGCAGCGCAAGGTTCTGGCGCTCTACTATTTTGAAGATCTGCGGCTGCGCGAAATCGCCGAGGCTTTCGGCGTCACGGAATCACGAATCTGCCAGATCCATTCGCAGGCCATCCTCGCGATCCGCTCATTCCTGAAACATCAGGATGACGCGGACGCAAAAAAACAGGAAACACTTAAAGCAGTATGATTGTCATCATCGGTAGTCTCATAGTTCTCGGCGCAGTCCTTGGCGGTTTCATGATGGCGGGCGGCCATCCTGGCCACTTGATCGTCATCTCGGAATACGTCGTCATCTGCGGATCCGCAGCGGGCGCCGTCGTCATCATGGCGCCAAAACACATCATTGTGGCTCTGGTAAAGCAGATGATCGGCACGCTCAAGGGCAATCCTTATGGAAAGAAGTCTTACGAGGATCTGTTCAAAGCGCTCTATGAACTGTTCATGCTCGGTCGCCGCAACGGCATGATCGCGCTGGAAGAACATGTTTTGACTCCTGATACGAGCAGCATCTTCTCGAAGTATCCCGGCCTGGTTAAGGATCATCATGCGATGGCGATCTTGTGCGGCGGATTGAAGCCGATCATTGACGGCAAGGTGAAGCCGGATCAGTTGAAACTGCTGCTCGAAACGGAACTCGACACGATGGAGGCGGAGCATCACAGCCCGATTGATGTGTTGACGAAGGCGGCGGACGCGATGCCGGGATTCGGGATCGTGGCAGCCGTGTTGGGCATTGTCATCACGATGGGTAGCATCGCAGGGCCTGTTGAAGAGATAGGCCATCACGTCGCCTCGGCGCTCGTCGGAACGTTCTTGGGGATTCTGATCTCATACGGATTCCTGAACCCGCTCTGTGTCAACATGGCGTTCGTGGGCAGTTCAGAGATCGCTTTTTTCCGCACGATCGCCAATGCCGTGGTGGGCTTTGCGAACGGTATGGCTCCGATCATGGCCATCGAAGTGGCACGGCGCGGTTTGACGAGCGATGTGAAGCCCGACGCCGACGAGATGGAGAGGATGTTAAAAGAGGCCGTGGCCGCGAAGTGACGTGAGGCAATGCAAAATTGTAAATTAAAAATAGAGGAAGCCACCAACCGTGATGGTTTGTTTTTTAGTTTTACATTTTTAATTTTGAATTGATTTATGGCTAAGAAAAAAGGTCACGGACATCACGGTGGCGCATGGAAGGTGGCGTATGCCGACTTTGTCACGGCGATGATGGCGCTCTTCCTGGTGTTATGGCTCGTGTCCCAAGATCAAAAGATCAAGGAAGCCGTGGAGCGTTCGTTCCGCAATCCCTTCAATTCTCTCACCAAGCAATCCACGGGCATCATCCCCGCCGATAAAGACACGATGACGGTGATGGCGCGTAGCGGAAACTTTGATTCGGCATCAGTCGTGGAGTTGAACATGTTGCGCCGACTGGCCGAGGACCTTACGGCAATGTTGCAGGCTAATCCCGAATCCGCAGAGCAAAACCCGCTTGATCTGGAGATCACACCGGATGGAATGCGCATCAGCGTTTTTGACCGGAACAACAAACCCATCTTCCAACCTGCGTCGGCAGAGTTCACCGAATATGGGACATGGATATTCACCACACTGGCGTGGCAGATTTCGCGGTTCACGAACAATTTCATCGTGGAGCTGGAAGGTCATACGGAGAAGGGCTGTGCGTATGCCGATGGCGTTCGTGGCCCGTGGGACTTGAGTGCTGACCGGGCAAACTCCTCTCGCCGAAAACTCGTGGAGCATGACGTCATCCCCACGCAGATCCGCAAGGTGGCGGGCTTTGCTGATACGCAGCCGATGCCGAATCTCGAACCCACGAGCGAGAGCAATCGCCGTGTGGCGGTTTTGTTGAAGGTAAAATCAGGTAACCGCTCCCAATGATGTCATCCGCCTTTGTGCCATTCTTGAAAAGTGGCGGGAAACCCAACGCAAGTTCATCGCCTTGCCTTCCCGCTTCCACGCCATACTCGGCGCGAGATAACGCCGCTGCTGCTGCGGGTTTTTCCGCGCTCGTGCCGGGTCAACCCGCTGCACAACCTCCGAATTCTACTGGCCACACACATGCGAACGCCAGACCCGTTGTGACTCTCAAGCGGAACGGCGATCAGGTGACGCACATCCATATCCAGTGTGCTTGTGGTGAAGTCGTGGAGTTAGAGTGCGCGTATTGAGCCGATCGCGACCCTAGTTGCTGCGAAGATTGTTAAATCTGGAAATCCACCGCAGTCTGCTTCTCAGCCTTACTCAACACGCGCATGTCCAGACCGTCATAAACCACGAGAGAGTGCGGCGCGACGCTGTCCATGATGAACACGTTGCCACCGATGGTGCTGCCCGCGCCGATGACTGTTTCGCCGCCGAGAATCGTCGCGCCCGGATAGATCGTGACGCGATCTTCGATCGTGGGATGGCGTTTCTTTCCTCGTAATTGTTGCCCGCCGGAAGTGCTCCGCGCACCGAGCGTGACGCCGTGATACATCTTCACATGATTGCCGATGATGGCCGTCTCGCCTACCACCGTGCCCGTGCAATGATCCACGAAGAAGTGCGTGCCGATTTTCGCGCCCGGATGCAGATCCATTCCCGAACGACCATGTGCCCATTCGCCCATGATGCGCGGTATGAGCGGGACATTCTTCAAATAAAGCTCGTGAGCGAGGCGCTGAACGGCGATGGCTTCGATGAATGGATACGCTACGATGATCTCCTCGCGGCTTAACGCAGCGGGGTCACCATTGAACGCGGCTTCCGTGTCTGTCTGAAGAATTTCCCGGATGCGCGGGAGGCTGCCGAGAAAGCCGAGCGTGATCTCGTGCGCAACGCGTGAAATCTCCTTCTTTGCGAGATCAGCGGGTGGATTGTATTCGAGACTCTTGCGGATTTCGTCTTCGAGATTGCCGAGGATCGAGTCCAGCAACGCCGCCGTCTCCACCTTGATCTCGGATGAGTGGATCAGTTTTTCATCAAAGAAACCCGGGAAGAGCAGACGCAACAACTCCTTCGTGATGGAAGTGACGGCGCTTTTGGAAGGCAGGTTTTTGCCATCCAAGTGGTTGATGCCACCTGCGCGGGCGTAGGAGGCGATGAGGTCGTTGGTCAATTGTGTGACCGGGTCATTCACGACGCGAGTATCATGGAGGGATGAGAGCAAGGCAAGTTCGCGACGTGTCGCGTTCACATGTCGAAAAGGCGACAACGCGCGATTGACTCTGCTGATGTTCTTCGGGAGCATCGCGGCGATTTATGAGCGACAATTCTTTCCCGGAATACATCGAGAATCTTCCCAACCTATGCGGCGCGGAGGCCGTCATCGAAAAAACTTTGAGCAACCGCCAGCGCTCCAAGCCTGAGGGTGGAGTTGATTTCGGCAGCATCAACAGCGCGTGCGCCATTGCGCTCCACATGCACCAACCGCTCATTCCCGCCGGTGGTAACGATCTCCAAACCGCTGATGTGATCAGTAATCTCAAGCACATGATGGACAATCAAGGCACGGGCGATAATCACAACGCTTCCGTGTTCCACTGGTGCTACAAGCGCATCGGCGAGTTCGTCCCGCAGTTGATTGATGAAGGCAAACAGCCGCGCGTGATGCTCGAATACTCCGGCACGCTTTTTCACGGGATGCGTCACATGGGGTTGAACGATGTCTTCGATGCTCTCAAGCGTGTCACTTGCGACACACGTTATCGCCACGCCGTCGAATGGCTTGGAATGCCGTGGGGACACGCGGTCGCACCTTCAACGCCGGCGCAGGATTTTAGGTTGCACGTCAAAGCGTTTCAACATCACTTCGCGGGCATCTTCGGCTTGGAAGCATTGAGTCGCGTGCGCGGTTTCTCGCCGTCTGAGATGGCGTTACCCAATCATCCTGACACCGCGTACGACTACATCAAGACGCTCAAAGACTGCGGCTACGAATGGGTGTTGATTCAAGAACACACCGTTGAGCGACCGGAAAACGGCCACGGCCCCGAGAAGAAACATCTGCCCCATCGCCTCGTCTGTCGGAACTCCAAAGGCGAAGAAGTCAGCATCATCGCCATCCTCAAGACGCAGGGCAGCGACACCAAACTCGTGGCGCAGATGCAGCCTTACTATGAGGCGAAGAGTCTTTCGCGCTGGGAACTTGCAGGCAGATCCGTGCCGCCGCTCGTCACGCAGATCGCCGATGGTGAGAACGGCGGCGTGATGATGAACGAATTTCCGCCGAAGTTCATCGAGACCTCGCGCGAAAGCACTGGCTCACGTTCCCCCATGATGAACGTCTCCGAGTATCTCGATCATCTTTACGCGCTCGGTATCACGGAAAAGGATTTGCCAACGCTCCAGCCCATCCATCAGAAGCGCATCTGGGAACGATTCAAGCCCGTTGACGGTGAAAAGAAACTTGCCGAAACCATCGAGCAACTGAAGAAGGAAGATCATCGTTTCCACATGGAAGGCGGTAGTTGGACGAATGACATCTCCTGGGTACGCGGCTACGAAAACGTCCTCGGCCCGATGGAGAAAGTAAGCTCACTCTTCAACGAGAAGATCCTCAAAAAGAAGATCGCCACAAATGACCCGCGCTATCGTAAAGCTCTCTACTACCTGCTCTGCTCGCAGACGAGTTGCTACCGCTACTGGGGACAAGGGATCTGGACAGATTATGGCCGCGAACTTTGCCGCCGCGCGGAAGCGATCTTGACCCATGATTTTTAGGCCGATGCGACAACGGGGCGTGATCAAAGACGGAGCGGCTGGGGATCGCCGCCTTCAGGCGGCCAAACATGCCGC
>JANPGI010000426.1:0-18623 GCA_031423875.1 Verrucomicrobiota bacterium
GCCATCGTCGCGTAGGCGATCTCGGCTTCGCGAGCGCACTTGGCCTCACCGAGATTCGTCATGCCGATGACGTCGTAGCCGAGCTTGTGGTTCGTGGTGGATTCGGCGCGTGTGCTGAACTGCGGCCCTTCCATGTTGACGTAAGTTCCACCGTCGTGGACGCGCGCTTTCTGGACGCGAGCGGATTTCAGAAGCAACTGTCGCAACTCTTCGCAGATCGGATCCGCGAACGCCACATGCCCCACGATGCCGCGCCCGAAGAACGTGTGTTCAAAGTCGCGCTTGGTGCGATCCAGGAATTGATCCACGAGCACGATGTCGCACGGCTTGTATTTTTTCTGAAGCGACCCGACTGCGCTGACGCTGATGATCCACGCGACGCCGAGTTTTTTCATCGCCCAGATGTTGGCGCGATGATTCAACTCACTAGGCAGGATGCGATGTCCACGCGCGTGGCGTGGGAGGAAAACCACTTCACGCCCGGCAAGTTTGCCGGTGAGCAATTCATCCGAGGGCACACCGAATGGCGTTTTGATCTTCACCCACTTCTGATTGGTGAAGCCTTCGATGTTGTAAAGCCCACTGCCGCCGATGATGCCGATGCGATGTTGTGACATGAGCGGGAATTAACCACGAATGGACACGAATGGACACGAAAAATATCAGACTGCGGACGGTCCCGGTCGCAGCGGGTGATCAAGAGAGGCGTATTCAACTTGTGTTCCGTCTTACGGCGCAAGGGCGGCGCGATAGAAGCGGAGCGGAGCGTTCGTGGTAGTGACGGTGATGTTGCCCAACGCGCCGGGCATCGTGACGTTGGTGAGCGAATTCCAATTCACCATGTCGGGCGAGTACTCGATGCGTAGTCGCTGGTTGATGTTGCCGCCGAGGCGAAGCGCGAGTTGCCCATTGGTGACGCTGCCCAAATGCGCGAGCATCGGCTTTTCAGAGAGGCGACGGTTGAGCGAGATCATCACGGCATCCGCACTCGTGAATTGTCCAGCGGGCACGCCGAGGTTTGAGAGTTGCGCGACACGCTGGCGACCCGGCGCGAGCAAAACATCACCCAACTTGATCCAGCGAGTGTTGGATGTAAGCGTTTGATTGATGCGGTTTGTGTAGGTGTTTCCGTAGGCGTCGAAGCAGACGTAAGGCGCGTTGGTGGCGCGGTTGCCACTCACGACGGTGAACGCATAGACCTCGTAGATGCCGTTGGTGGGGACATTGAGGTAATAATCAATCGTGGCGAGCGCGCCACTCGCGGCGTAGATAGCGTTGCCAGAGTAGCCTGCATTGGCACTCGAAGTCCATGTGCCGGAGCGCACGGCATCGGCGGTGTTTGAGATGGCGGTGACGTGGCGATAGTCGCGCCAATCCGCCGGAAGATAGCTTGGCGAGGCTTTCGCGGCGTAGCGGTTCGTGTAGAGGTTGGGATAATGATTCGAGACGGTGAGGTCGGTGTGATACCAGACGGATTGCCCGCCGAAGCCGCCACTGCGTGCCACGTCTATGTATTTCACGAGGTTGGTGTGCGCGATCCAAGTCCCGCCGGGTCGCAACGCAAATCCGGGGCTGATCTTGGAGACGTGATTCGACACCTGACCAGACGCGTAGCGGAGGTTGTTGCTGAACGATGTGGAGGTGCTGACGTAACACTGGAGTTCGATGCTATCCACCTTGCCGTTCGCGAGCCACCAGACCCAATCCTGACAGAAACTGTTGTAAGCCGCGTAGGTGCTAGAACCGTAGGCGCTCGGAGCATTGGCCACGATAAAGCGCGGATACAACGCCTTCACTGCGTCGTAAGCGGCGGCGTGGAATAGATTCAACTTGTCCGCTCGCCAACGCATCCAACCCGCATCGCTCGTGTTGTTGGGAGGTTGTTGTCCGCCGTTCTCTGCCGCGTAAAGCGAACGCGAATATGGATCGTAACCATACGCAAGGCTCGACAGCCGGATGCGATCCAACTCCACGCCGTCAAGGTCGTAATTGGAAACAAGTTCCTTGGTCATGTTGATGAGGAATTGCTGCACGTCGGGTCTTGTGTGCGCCATCCAATAAAAATTGCTGCCGTCCAGCTCTGTTCCGTCCTGCTCTTGTGCGACCCAATCGGGATGCGTGTCGAAGATTTTCCCTTTGCCGCTCGTGCCGGGAAGCCAGCCTGTGTAACCGCCCACGAAACCATATTCCATCCATGCGACGACATGCAGTCCGACGCGATGCCCTTCCGCGATGGCTTCCGCCATGACATCGCGTGTGCTGAACGTGGGATCAATGGCGATCCCCGTCTCGTTCGAGAACGTCTGACTGCGCCAGAGGGGATAGCCGCGACTCCAAGCGTTGACGTAGACAACGTTGAAATTGTTTGAGGCCGCGAGATCCATGGCCGTAGCGATCGAATCTTTAGAGGCGAGAGAATCCCGCGCGAGCCATGTGGAACGGACTTCGCCAGCGTGAGACACGCAGACAAGCATCGCTACCACCAAGAGACAGAAAATCCATTTGAAACAAAATTGCATCTGATATTGAAGACTATTGAGGCGCGTGAAAGCCCTGTCAAACAAGGCTTCTGACACGGATATGTGGGCGGAGGATGCGGCGTGAGTTGGAGGCTGGGTCTAGGTGCTACGGACATCGGGGTATGACCGAAACTGCGGCACACCGTAGATCGGCTTTAATCCCAATCTTGATCTTTTTTCTTAATCTCAGTCTGTCGGAGATCGAGATTACAGCCGGAGGTCACGATTGCCGGAATCTCTGACTTAATGATCACTCTTCGGAGAAGAGATACTCCAACTCCGTCTTCGTGAGGCTGCTGGCGAAGCCTTCCTCGCCCAAAACGTCAGCGATGGTTTTAGCTTTGCTCTGTTGTAGTTCCCAAATTTTTTCCTCCACCGTGCCCGGCGCGATGAGGCGGTAGGCATTCACAGTGTTTGTCTGGCCGATGCGATGCGAACGGTCAATGGCCTGCGCCTCGACAGCAGGATTCCACCACGGATCGTAAAGCACCACGTAGCTCGCATTGGTAAGATTCAAACCCGTCCCCGCAGCGCGCAAACTGAGGAGGAACACACCGGGGTTCGGATCGCTCTGGAACGCGTTGACGACTTCCTGGCGATCTTTTGTCTGACCGGTGAGGAGATGCGTCTTGATGTTGCGCGCATGACATTCCTTCTCAAGCAACGTGAGCATCTGGACGAACTGCGAGAACACGAGAACTTTCTGTCCATCGTGAACCAGCGTGTCGAGCAACTCGAACAAGGTCTCCGTCTTGCCGCTTGGTGAATCGCTGCCGACGAGTTGCGGATGGCAACACACCTGGCGCAAGCGCGTGAGTGCGGCAAGCACATGCATCTTGCTCTTGTTGAGTCCCTGTTCCTCGACCGCTTGCATGATCTGGTCGCGGCTGCGGCGGAGTTCGGCGAGGTAAAGTTTGCGCTGCTCTTCGCCCAACGGACAATCGCGGCGCTCTTCGATGCGATCCGGCAAATCTTTTGCGACGTGCTTCTTCAAGCGGCGCAGCAACAGCGGGCGCAATTTGGCAGAAAGTTGCCGCCGCGCGATGCGCTGTGCGCTTTCAACATCCGCGCCGCCTTTCGGCTCGTACGTTTCGATGAAGTGTTCCTGTGTGCCAAGGTAGCCGGGCTGGATGAAATCCACGATGCTCCACAGGTCGAGCAGGCGATTTTCCAACGGCGTGCCCGTGAGCGCGAGCCGGCACTCTGACTTGATCTGCTTGACCGATTGCGTGACTTGCGCGCCGGGATTCTTGATGAATTGCGCTTCGTCGAGAATCACCGCGCGGAAGGCGAACTTGTTCAACTCTTCCAGATCACGCCGCAACAGCGCGTAGTTGGTGACGATGATGTCGTGTTCGGGAATCTGCTTGCGGAGGTTGTGTCGCGCCGCGCCGCTTTCTAACACGAGAACTTTGAGATCGGGAACAAATTTTTCCGCTTCACGCCGCCAGTTGTGCAACACGGATGCGGGGCAGATGACGAGCGAAGGCTTGGGATTCTTCTTGTTCCGATCCTTGAGCCATGCAAGCCATGTGAGCGTTTGCAGCGTTTTGCCGAGACCCATGTCGTCGGCAAGAATGCCGCCAAGTTTGATCTGGACGAGATGCGCGAGAAAATCGAAGCCATCTTTTTGGTACGGACGCAAATCGGCCTTCACCGTCGCGGGCACATTGATCGAAGGAACTCCTTTGAAATCTTTGACGCGCTCACGCAAAGCTTTTGCCTCCGGCGAATCCGCGAAGCGTGTGAACTCCTCGTCGCTCAGATGCGCGACGTGTTCCATGCCGACTTTTTGTGGCACGGCGATCAAACCTTCCACGCCGAGATCAGCCATGGATTCGTGGGCGCGCTGCACTGCTTCGGTATCAAGCTCCACCCAACCGGAGTTCGGCAATTTGACGAAGCGGCTCGTGGCAGCAGCGAGACGTTCGAGATCAGCTTTGCTCAACTTCATTCCTTCCGCTTCCCATTCTGCTGAAACGGCGAGCCAGTCAATGCCGCTGCCCTTGACGATCAACTTTGGCTTGAGCTTGCGTGAGTTCAGGAACAAGCGATGGAACGCCGGGTTGCCGAGAAACTCCACGCCTTCGGGTCGGTTTTGCCAAGCAGAGGCGAGCGCGCCGAGGCAGTTTTCATTCGCGTCGCCAAGCCAGAGTCCGGGTTCGGGGGTGAACCAATCGAGTTGCTTGAGCCATTGCATCGCGGGTTCGATGCGCGCGTCATCCAAGATTTCCGGTTTGTCGGTCGGACGTTTTTTGCTGTCGTTGGGTCGCCATTCTTGCCCGGTCCAAAACCAGACGCTGTTATCGCGCAAACTTTTTGCAAGCAAACGTAGACGTACGGTGTCTTCGAGCAATTCGAGAACGAACTGCGGGGACGCCTTGTGAGTGACGCAAAGTTGCTCCCAATCCATCCCGTGATTGCTGTGCGTGCGACGCAGGTGCATGAGCAACCGATGACTCAGGCGACGAACCGGCACGGCAGGTTTATCCGTCCAGTGTTCGATGACTGAAGCGGGCGGGGCATTGCGCAACAGATAGAACGTGTTGCCTGCGAGAACGAGCGGCGGCTGTTGGTTGAAAAACTTTACGGAAGTGATCGGACTCTTCTCACCTGTCGGCAACGTGAGGCGATGCGTGAACGAAAGTTCTTTGTCGCCATTTTCCAGATGAGGATCGAGCGACGCGATGTGACCCTCGAATTTAAGCGACTGATTCAATCCCGCAAACTCAAGGCGGCTCGTGTGTCCCCAACGCGCGAGCCAGTGAAGCAGCTCTGTGTCAGTAAGGATGAGCGTGTCGTTACCGTCCTGACGATTGCGATGCGTTTCCGTGAGCCACGCGATGAATTCCCAATCGGCTGGGGGAAACAGTTCCTGCTCGTGAGCCGCGCGTGTGGCGAGATCAATCAGGTCGCGCAACGAACGGACTTTCTCGCCGGTGCGCGGACGGAACAGATGGAATTGCACGCCGAGACGGAAGCGCGCGGGCTGATCTTCATCCGGCTGCGGCAGACAAAGGACGCGGAGCGTGGCGCGTGGCGTATCGAGATGCGGCGTCTGCGGCGGGAACAGCCAGTTCTCCAGTTCGCGCACGAGTTTTTGTTCGTGCTCGTTGGCTTCAGCGCGGGCGAAGCGATCCATGTTCGCGTGCGTGGTGAGTTCTGGCGGAAGGGAACGCTTGGCCCGCAGGAAAAGAAAGGCGAGTTCCTCAAGGCGCGTGTTGCCGTTGGCGGCCAACATGCGCGGCCACCATTCCGTCGTGGGAAAATCTTTGCGACAGAGCGAAAGCTTTTCGAAATAATCTTCCAGCAACAGCCAGGAGCGTTGGGAATCGGGACAAGTTGCGAAACTGCGGAGAAGTTCCCCGCGTTCGCAAACGACATTCTTCGTGTCGGCCAATTCGCGTCTCAAATCTGCAAACGCGCCGTATGTCTGCGACAAAACCTTGTTGTTCGCGTCGTATTTTGACGTGGCGACCGAGTGGCGGTGCGCCCCATTCCCGTTTTTTACTGAAACTCTTGGCATCTGAAAATTACAGCCCGTGTGTTAAACACTATCTCGCCACGGAACGGGGGTTCCGGTCAATCAGAAACAAATAAATTTTGTGTCGGGTGAGAAAACTTTCTACGCTGCGGTCAAGCCTTCAATGAATTCAAATTCAAAAAAAGATTTCTCCCGACCGATTGACATGCACGTCCACATCGTCGGCAACGGAACGGGCGGGACGGGTTGTTGGATCAATGTCACGGGATGGCATCGCCCGCTAGCGAAGATGATGCTGCGGCAAATCGGACTTCCAAGCTCCGCGATGACGGGCGATCTGGACGGGCTTTACGTGGCGCGCTTGTTGGAATTGGTGCGCGGTTCGTCATTGAGCGCAGTGGTGATCCTGGCGCAAGACGATGTCCACGACGAGAACGGCAAGGTGATGCCGGGCGTGGGTTCGTTTTATGTGCCCAATGATTACGTGTTGTCTCTGGCGAAGAAACATCAGGAGTTTTTGCCGGCGATCTCGATCCATCCAGCGCGACCTGATGCGATTGAAGAGTTGGAACGCTGTCTCGCTGGCGGAGCGGTGATGATGAAGTGCCTGCCGAATTGCCAGAACTTCAACTGCTCGGACAAGCGGTTCACAAAATTCTGGGAGCGTATGGCGGAAGCAAAACTCCCCCTGCTCGCCCACACCGGCGGCGAACACACGCTGCCCGTGGTGCGTCCCGATTACGCCGATCCGCGTTTGTTGACGTTGCCGTTGGAATGTGGCGTGACGGTGATCGCCGCACACAGCGGCACGAAGAGCGGCCTGACCGACCCGGAGTATTTTCACATCTTTGCCGAGATGACCACACGATTCCCGAATCTGTATGGCGATTCCAGCGCGTTCAACGTCCCGTTGCGTGGCCGACACGTAGGCAAGTGCATCCAAGAACCGCTCGCTTCGCGCATCTTGCACGGCAGCGATTTCCCCGTGCCTGTGAACGGGCTTTGGGCGTGGATGCGGGGCTTCATCAGTTGGACGGATTATCGCGCCGCGCAGAACAACCCGAACATCATCGAACGCGATTATCAATTGAAGCGGGCGATGGGTTTTGCACCTGAAAGCTTCACGAGAATCTGGAAACTGCTTCGTTGGCCTTAACCGACATGCTTGGGCACACCATCCGGGCATAAAAAAACCGGGCCAAACAGTCAGGGGGTGACCGAGAGGCCCGGGGAATTTTCGAATTGGTACTTCAGTAGTTATCTGGAGAACTCCGATGTGCGCCTGTACCCGACGCATACCGAAAACCTAAAATTCTTCAAAGAGCAATCGCAGGGGCTTGTTTCCATTCCTGCTTACTGGAGTCAGTAAATCACTCTTCTTAATCTGTGTCAAACTTTCTGAGCAGATATTAGCAGAACTCTCGCTGGCGATAAGTCATGGGTTGTTCTGATGATGAAGGCCGGAGGAGAATGTCCTCCGGCCTTTGCAAATCACAACGACGTTTCAGTTCATTTGTCTTCTGGTATCCGCATCCCGTAGAACGAGCGATAGACGAAGATCAACGCCACCACGAAGAAGAACGCGCCGATGCCGGTCTTCACCGCTTGGTCCTTCATGGTCACCGCGATCTCGACAGCGAGCAGTCCGAACAGCGTGGTGAACTTGATCACCGGATTCATGGCGACGGACGATGTGTCTTTGAACGGATCGCCCACGGTGTCGCCGACGACGGTCGCGGCGTGGAGGTCAGTTCCTTTTTGGCGAAGATCAACTTCAACGATTTTCTTGGCGTTGTCCCACGCGCCGCCAGCGTTGGCCATGAAGATGGCCTGGAACAATCCGAAGAACGCGATGCCGATGAGATAGCCGATGAAGAAGTAAGGATTGAAGAACGGCAATGCCAGCGCGAAGCAGAACACGACGATGAAGATATTCCACATGCCTTTCTGTGCATAGACGGTGCAGATGCGGACGACTTCCTTGCTGTCCTTCTCGGACGCCGTAGTGGAATCAAGCTTCATGTTCTCCTTGATATAGACCACTGCGCGATACGCGCCCGTGACGACCGCCTGACAAGACGCGCCAGTGAACCAATAAATCACCGAACCGCCCATGATAAGTCCGAGGATGATTTCGGGTTGCACGATGGAAAGTTTGTTCACCACGCCGCCAAACATGTTTTCGAGCAGCATGATGATGCCGAATACCATGGTCGTCGCACCCACCACCGCCGTGCCGATGAGTACGGGTTTGGCGGTGGCTTTGAAGGTGTTGCCCGCGCCGTCGCCTTTTTCGAGTTGATACTTGGCATTCTCGAAGTCGGGCTCAAAGCCGAAGTCGCGCTTGATCTGCTCACCGGCGCGCTTTTTGTCTTCTGCGCTGTGGCCCTCGATCTGGCTCAACTCGTAAACCGATTGCGCGTTGTCCGTGACGGGGCCATAGCTGTCCACCGCGATAGTCACAGGCCCCATTCCCAAAAAGCCGAACGCCACGAGACCGAACGCAAAAATCGGGGCCGCGAAAGCAAACTGCGCCGGCATGATGGCCATCAACGCGGAATTCGTGGAGAACTGCCACGCCGCGAACATGAGAGCCATGATGCACAACCCCATCCAGAACGCGGAGAAATTGCCCGCCACAAAACCAGACAGGATGTTCAGCGATGCGCCGCCGTGCTTGGAGCAGTTGGTCACTTCGCGGACGTGCCGGGAACTGGTGCTGACGAACACCTTTGTGAATTCAGGGATTACCGCACCCGCCACCGTGCCACAACTGATGATGGCTGAGAGCACCCACCAGAGCGCGGGTTGCGGCACGCCGTTGAATGTGAAATCACCCAACAACAGTTTACTGGCGATGAACGTGATGGCGATGGACACCGCCGAGGTGATCCAGACGAGATGCGTCAACGGAGCTTCGAAGTCGAAATCTTTCTTGCTGCCGAACATGGCCTTGCTGATGGCTTCATTGAGAAAATAAGACGCCAGCGAGGTCACGATCATCAACACCCGCATCACGAACAGCCAGATGATGAGCGTCGCACAAACTGTCGGACTGGCCGCCAGCGCAAGGGCGAGGAACGCGATCAACGCCACACCCGTCACGCCGTAAGTTTCGAAGCCGTCCGCCGTCGGGCCGACGGAATCACCCGCGTTATCACCGGTGCAATCCGCGATCACGCCGGGATTTTTAGGATCATCTTCGGGCAGTTTGAAAACAATCTTCATCAAGTCCGAGCCGATGTCGGCAATCTTGGTAAAAATGCCGCCGCAGATACGCAGCACGGACGCGCCGAGTGATTCACCGATGGCAAAGCCGATGAAGCAAGGCCCGATAAGGTCGCGCGGCAGGAACATCAGGATGCAGATCATGAAGAACAATTCCACGGCCACGAGCAACAGGCCGATGCTCATGCCGGAGCGGAGCGGGATGCAGAGCGTGGCGAAGGCGTTGCCTTTGAGTGCGGAGAAGGCGGTGCGGGAATTGGAGATGGTATTGATGCGGATGCCGAACCACGCCACACCATAACTGCCGAGGATGCCGAGAACGGAGGCGAGCAAAATCACAAACACGTTGAACGCAATGTGTCCTGAACTCAGCGGCTGGCCGGTGGCGTCCTTGTGTTCAGTCAGAAATCCAAAATAGAAAACCATGCACGCCGCGATCAGCACCCAGAGGATAGCCAACAACTTACCCTGCGTGATCAGGTAGGTTTTACAGGTTTCGTAGATGGTATGCGAAACCTTGGCCATGCTTTCGTGGACGGGCAGTGCTTTGGTTTGCAGGTATTGGACGATGCCAAACAAGGCCCCGATCGCGCAGATGACAATGCCCAGCATCATGAGGGTGTGCCCGCTGACACCGCCGAGTCCCGCAAACTTCACGGTACTCAAGTCGGGGATGTGGATGTCCGCTTCGCTGGCACTCGCACAAAACGTCAGCCCGAGGGTGAATAGGAAGGTGAGGACCAGGAGACTATTGGTTTTGGTTTTCATCGCTGTGAGGCGAATATGTGAAAGCCACCACTGGAAGCCAATCCATTTTTTGAGGGGTTCGCTATGTCCCCACAGCAGACACGACTCGAAGTCCCGTCATTCCTTCGGCAAAAACGTGAACGCCACCGCACCCAGCACACAAGCGAACGCTGCATAATGATTCCATCGGATCTTCTCGCCAAGATACATCATCGCAAATCCGCAGAACACCGTCAGCGTGATGACTTCCTGGATGATCTTGAGTTGCGTGGCGGAATAGTGGGAGTTGCCCCATCGGTTCGCCGGCACCATGAGGATGTATTCAAAGAACGCGATGCCCCAGCTCGCGAGGATGGCCAGATACAGCGGCGCACCCTTGTGCTTCAAATGCCCATACCACGCAAACGTCATGAAGATGTTCGAGACGGAAAGCAGCACGATGGGAAACCAACGGGATTGGATGATGTCATTCATGATGGGAGGAATTTATTCTCCGATAAAATGGATCGTCACCGTGCGGTTGTGCGGCGCGTGCCGATGTTCCCACAGATAAATCCCCTGCCACGTGCCGAGCGCGAGCTGCCCGTCACGCAACGGCAGGCCGAGATTCACCGTCGTCAAGGCTGTGCGGATGTGCGCGGGCATGTCGTCCGGGCCTTCGCAAGTGTGGGAGAAAATCGCGTCGCCGTCCGGCACAAGGCGCTTGAAGAATCGCTCCAAGTCGGCACGCACATCGGGATCGGCATTTTCTTGGATCAACAGAGACGCGGAAGTATGTCGCAGGTGCAGCGTCACCAAACCATTCTTGAAACCACCTTTGGCGATCCACGCCTCCAATTCATCTGTGAAGTCGTGAAGACCTCGTCCGCGCGTGGCGAACTTCAATTCGTGGAATGACTGACGCAGCATTTACTTTGTGGCGGCTTCTTTCTTATCAAACAGTTTTTCGATGTCAGGATTGCGCGGCTCGCCAGCGGCGATGGCTTTTTGGTAATGGAACCGTGCGAGTGGAATGTTCGGCGGCGTTTCCAGCGCGTAGAACAAGGCCAGGTGCGATTGCACTCCGGCGTGATTCGGATTCAGAACCATGGCCTTGCGGAACGCCTGCTCCGCCGGGCCGCGAAGACCTTTCTGGCTGAGCGCGACGCCGAGGTTGTCTTGGATCTCCGCGTTGTTCGGCGCGAGCTTGCCGGCGCGACTGAGCAAATTGATCGCCTCGTCCCATTTCTCCTGACGGAATTTCAGCAGCCCCATCAACATCGTGGCATGGGCATCGTCTGGTGATGTTTCAAGCGCGGACTTGAGATGCTTTTCGGCTTCATCAAGTCGCCCCATCTCCATCTGGATCGCCGCGAGGTTCGCACGAGTCTGAGAGCTCTTGTCATCTTGCTTGAGGATTTCCAGATAATTTTCCTCCGCCTTGTCGTATTGCTTCGCCTCAAAATGTTTCTGAGCCTTGGTCGCAAGAGCCATCGTGCTGGCGGGTATTTCTTTGGCAGCAGCGCGGGCCGGTTTTTCCTCCGTCAACGCCGCAGGTTTTACGACTGGCTTCGAGAACAGCGCGAGTTCATCCTTCGTGTAAGGGATGGCCTTGGCTTCAAACACGTCCATTTTCGCGCGAAGGTTTGTCACTTCACGCGTCAGTTGTTCGACACGCGAACTCATATCCCCACCCCTGCTGAACATCATCTTTTTGTTCGCCGCTTCCAGTTGGGCAAGAAAATCATCGCGCTCGCGCTCGAGCTGCTGGATGCGTTGCAAATCCGCCGGACGGCTCACTGTCTGAGATTTCGCGCTGGGCGAAACTGTGGCCACACTTTTCAACCGCGATTCTAGCGCGACCTTTTCCAGCTTCAATACTTCCGCATCAGACGATAGTGTGGCGATGCGCGTCTCGGCCTCGATGAGCCGCTTGGCGGTTTCCGTGGCGGATTGTGCGAGCGACTTGGTGTCTACGAGTTGTTTCTTGAGCAACTCATTCTCCGCGCGCAACGCTTCGGCGGCTTCGTTGCGGGATTGGGTCTGCTCGGCGATCTTGCGGTTCGCATCTGCCAAAGCGCGCCGGGCCTCTTCCAGATCTTTGATGCTGACCTTCGCCGGTTTGGTTTTCTCTTCCTCGAGACTCGTCTTGAGCAGTTCGTTTTCCTTGGTCAACGACTGGATTTTCTCCTGCGCCTTCGTGAGCTCGCGCGGATCCACGGACGCTGGCTGCGTGGCGAACGCCTCCCGAAGCTTCGATTCCAGAATGGTTTTCTCCGCCTGTAATTTGCGAAGGTCGTCCTGGAGCGATGTGATCTGTCGCAAAACTTCAGGCGAGGGCGAAACGGCTCTAGCTTCCGGTTGCGGAGGAAGCTGCGGCGCGACAACCTCTGGCTTTGCGCTCTCGACAGGCGCGGGCGGCGGCGTTCCGGCAACTGGCATCGGCGGCACGACGGCGCTTGCTTCAGATTTTGCGCCGGGGATAGCGGTTATCTTTTCTTCGAGATAGCGGAGTCGGAAATTGACGACCTTGGTCTGCCACGTCGGATTAATTTTCTGGATACGTTGAAGCGATGTTTGCGCGTCGAGATATTTCGGCAATGCCAGATCAGGTTTGCCGGATGCGCTCAACGCGTCAGCGTGCTGGATGAGATTGTAGATATGAACGTATTGATCCTCGGTGCTTTGACCGGATGCGGCAACAAGCCCCACAGCAAGCAACGTCAGCAATGCGAACAAATGTTTCATGCAGTCATGGTAGCGGGAGAGCAGGATTTTTTGCAATGTTTGACCGCGAACCCCAACAAACGACGCAAGTAAACCTCCCGATGCACCCTCAGACTCCGTGCTGCACTGAATTGGATTTACCCCGACAACTCGTTTGTGGCAGCATCCACCATTCGCATTGCGTGAGATGGGCTTGTGGTGTTCGCTTCCGAGTGCGGCCAAACTAGATGAATTTGTCGCAAACCAATTCGGACTTAACAACCACCCAGGTAAAGTATGGGGTCGCTTTGACGACCAAAACTCTTTCAGGCATCGTCCCCCCCATTCTCACACCGTTGCGCGAGCGCGATGTGCTGGATGTGGCGGGATTGGAGCGGTTGATCGAACATACTCTTGCGGGTGGCGTACACGGATTGTTCATCCTCGGCACGAGCGGCGAAGGTCCTGGTCTGAGTTATCGGTTGCGGCGCGAGGTGATCCAACATGTCTGCAAACAAGTGCGCGGCAGAGTGCCTGTGCTGGTCGGCATCACGGACACCGCTTTCGCTGAATCCATCGCCATCGCCCGATACGCGGCAGATGCAGGCGCACAATCCGTGGTTTCCGCCGGGCCATATTATCTTCCTGTGGCTCAACCCGAGCTGTTGGATTATGTGAGCCGACTCACGCAGGAGCAGCCATTGCCGCTGTTCATCTACAACATGCCGCAACTCACCAAGGTTCACTTCGAGCCTGAAACCTTGCGTCAGCTTGCGCATCTGGAAAAAATCGTCGGCCTCAAGGACAGTTCTGCTGACCTCGCCTATTTCGACAAGCTTGTCGCGTTAAAAAAGCAGCGTCCGGATTGGTCGGTGCTCGTCGGTCCGGAACATCTCTTGATGGAAACGATGCGGCGCGGCGGCGATGGCGGCGTGAACGGTGGCGCCAATTTTTATCCAAGCCTGTTCGTGGAATTGTTTGAAGCCGTGAAATCTGGTGATTCCCTGCGCGCCGCTGATCTTCAGAATAAATTGCTTCAACTCGGTGTGATCTACTCGGTGGGCCAGCACGCATCGGCCGTCATCAAAGGCATGAAGTGCGCGTGTTCGCTGCTCGGAATCTGCGATGATCTGATGGCTGAACCCTTTGAAAAATTCCGCGCGCCGGAACGGGCGAAGATTCGCGCGGTGCTGGAATCGCTTGAACTGTTGCCTGCGGAAAAGACTGTGAGCGACTGAGGCAGCAGGAGCGCCGAGCAATGCTCGGCGTTCCGTCACCGCATCGCCTTCACCAACGCCGCCACTCGCTTCGCGTCCACCGGATTCGCGAGCTTGCCATCCTTCTTCAACGACGATCCCACGATGACACCGTCTGCAAAACGCAGGTAATCCTTCACGTTCATCACATTCACGCCGCTGCCGAGCAACAGTTTCGTTTTCGGACACGCACGACGGACGCGTTCCACATCCGCCATGTCTGCGGCTTGACCTGTTCCAACTCCAGAGATGATGAGCGCATCCGCCAATCCACGTTCCACTGTATCGTGCGCGCTGTCTTCGATGCTCCAATTCCCCATCGGCACGGCGTGCTTCACATGAACGTCGGCAAAAATCTTCGCGCTGGGCCGGACACGTTCGCGATAGCGCGCTGTATTGAAAGCATCCCCTTCGATCAATCCCTGATCGGTGAGCATTGCGCCGGTATGGATGTTTACGCGGATGAAATCACCATCGCATGCGGCGCAGAGTGCGAGCGCAGCGCAGGCGTCGTTGCGAAGCACATTGAACCCGATGGGCAATTTCACCGCCGTGCGGATCGCGCACCCCGCTGCCGTCATCGCCGCGATAGTTTCCGGGCCGACGGTAGATTTGGTGAACGGCACATCGCCAAAATTTTCGATGAAGATGGCGTGCGCGCCGCCGCGTTCGTAAGCAATCGCGTCAGCCACGGCGGAGGCGATCAGTGACTTGAGGTTTCCACCCCATCTCGGCGAACCGGGCAGCGGACGGAGGTGGACGACGCCGATGAGAGTTTTGGGTGCGATGTTGAATTGCGATTTCATGGTTTCCGTAATGTGAAGCACCAAGCACCAACATCCAAGCTCCAGAGAGGCTTCAAGCTCCAATTATCCGACAAACATTCGCAAGGTCGCCCAGTTTGAAACTTGGGTATTGGAATTTCTCTGGAGCTTGGATGTTGGTGCTTGGAATTTTTCACGCCGTCGGTTGTTCTTCGCGCAATTTATTCAATGCCGCCTGTGCCGCTTCGCTCTCTGCGGCTTTCTTGCTCTTGCCTGAGCCGCTCGCGAGTTCCACGCCTGCGTGATGAACGGTGCATTCAAACATGCGGTCGTGATCCGGCCCGGTGGCGGAGATGACGTGATACTTCGGCGCGACAGGCGACTTGGCTTGCAACAGTTCCTGTAACTCGCCCTTCGGATTGTCCAGCACGGGAATCACGCTGACCTCGCCAAAGCCGGAACTGAATTCACGCAGAATAAATTCGCGCGCCGCATCATAGCCGCCGTCCAAAAAAATCGCGCCAATGACAGACTCGTAGGCGTCTGCGATTGCAGAGGATCGTTCACGCCCACCGTGGGATTCTTCGCCCCGACTCACAACGAGATGCTGTCCCAGTTCAATCGCGCGTCCGCGCACGGCAAGCGAGCGGCGGTTCACCAATTTGGCGCGAGCCTTGGTGAGCGGGCCTTCACTGAAGCCGGGAAATTTTTCGTAGAGTTCGCGCGTGAGTGCGAGTTGTAGCACCGCGTCGCCGAGAAACTCCAGCCGCTGATTGTGCTGCACAGGTGCGCCGAGTTCGTGTGCCACGGACGGATGAGTGAGCGCGAGGAGCAGCAGGCTTTCATCGCGAAACGCGTAACCAAGTCGGGCTTGGAGGACGGCGAGATCAGGCACGATGAAAACCTAGGTGGTTGCGACGGGTTCGGCGACGACAGCTTCGCCCTCGATGGCAGGAGGGTTTTCGTCGGTGGTCGCGGCGGCAGCATCAGATTGATTCACAGGCACAGAACCTTCCAATTGCGGCGCGCTGAAACCGTGTTCCAACAGATGCGCGACATCGCGTTGAACCTGTTCAAGCTGGTTCAGATGCAGGTCGGGATCAGTGATCGTGAACACATCGCCCGTTTTGGCTTGCTCGTAGATGAACGTGCGTTTGCCATCGCGGATGATCTGTTCCTTCACTTTGAGGATGCGTTTGCGTTCGAGCATCACCGCTAGGATGAAGCCCGCCGGGATGTAACGCGGATCATTCTGCTCGATGAGTTTCTTGAGCAACGTCTCCGCAGTTTCCTTCTGGATGACTTCTGCCACGGGAGCAGGCGCTTCGTATGTGCCCTGCCAGCGAGAGATCAGCCCTTTGGGATTGGCGTTGTCAGCGGTTTGCTTTTGCCAGCAAGGTTCGCACACGTCCGAGCGGATCAGATCGGGTGAGCCGTCCAGCAGCAGCGTGTGATAAATCTGCCTGTCCGTGAAAGGCTGCTGGCACGCCTCGCAAGCGTGCCCACGGGATTGAATGTTCCACTCGTTCATGAATTACAACGTATCGCTGGTTGTGCGGATTATTTGCCGAACAGACGCACAACGAGCCAACCCAGATATGAAACTAGTTTTACGCTAGGAGCGACAACAAAAAATCTGACATTGAAACAAAAACACCGCTGCGTGTTGGAGACGAGAACAACGGTTTAACATTCAACTGTCCATTCCCAGAAACACGCCACAGCTTGTGCAACTCCTTGAGCCAGCCACAACAAGTTGTGAATTATTAATTAACTATTAATTGAAAACGAATTAATAGTTCGTTAATAGTTGGGCATGCAAATCCCGCTAACACCACCCTCGTTCAACAAGCTGATAACGGGACTGGCAAAACCCGAAAAGATGGTTGCGATATTCCAAGGGGTTAGTGATTCAACGTGCGATGGACGCTATCTACACTGGGACGAAGTGCGTCACCGAAAACCGCCCGAAGGATTGACACACGAAGACTGGTGGCTGGGGTTGAAGATGCGCCGACAAGCCAGCTACCGCACGATCCCGCTGAAAGACACTCAGGGGCATGGATTTCGTTTCGGAACGCCAGACTTGGTGGCCGACTTGTTACATCAGATTGATCGCGGTGGCGGCACCTTCATCGAAATTCCAGAGCAGGTAACGAACCCCGAACAGCGTGACCGCTATGTGGTTCGTTCCCTCATGGAGGAAGCCATCACATCTAGCCAGTTGGAAGGCGCAGCGACTACTCGCGAGGTCGCCAAAAAGATGCTTTCCGAAGGACGCAAGCCGCGTGATCGCAGTGAACGAATGATCGTCAACAATTACGTGACGATGCGCCGAATCCTGGAGTTGAAAGACAAACCTTTGACTCCAGAAATGGTGCTGCAAGTCCATCGAGAGATTTCCGAGGGCGCGCTCGACATTACGGACGGAGCAGGACGGTTTCGGCGGTCTAATGAAGACATCAACGTCTCGGACATCGAGGGCAAGGTTTTTCACACCCCACCGCCAGCGGCAGAATTATCGGCACGCTTGCAAGCTATGTGTGACTTTGCCAACGGAAAAACACCGGATTTTTTTGTGCATCCGGTGATTCGCGGCATCATACTGCATTTCTGGCTCGCCTACGATCATCCCTTCGTGGATGGCAATGGGCGCACTGCGCGCGCATTGTTTTACTGGCAGATGCTTCATTCGGGATACTGGCTGTTCGAGTTCGTTTCCATCTCCCAGTTCCTGCGGAAAGCACCGGTGAAATACGGCATGGCATTCCTGCACACGGAAACGGATGAAAACGACCTGACCTATTTCCTCATCCATCAAGCGGAAGTCATCCGGCGCGCGTTGACGGAACTACACGACTACGTGGCACGCAAAGCTTCCGAAACCCGCGCGTGTCTTGACGCTCTGCAAAAACACCCGGAGTTAAACCATCGTCAACAAGCTGTCATTGCCCATGCGGTGCGACATCCTGGTTTTGCTTATCAGATTGTCGGGCACGGAACACGCCACGCGATCACTTACGCGACTGCCCGCACCGACTTGCTGAATTTGGCAAAGGCGAAATTCCTTGAGCACCGAAAAATTGGGCGCGCTTTTGTGTTTGTTGCACCCAAGGATTTGGAGATGCGGCTGCGGGCAAAAAAGTCGTGACGCCGCGTCTTGTGATTTGATTTTCAATCCCCCGTCGGAAAGTAAACTCACTTCAACCATGCTGCCACAGACTCGCCCGCCCAGATGTCTTTGACCGGCTGACGCGCCCGGACCACGGCGGATTTCTTGCCGCTGACCAAAACTTCCGCTGCCAACGAACGGGTGTTGTAACTCGACGCCATCACGAAGCCATACGCGCCCGCGCTCAATAGCGCGAGATGATCGCCTTCGCCGACTTTCGGCAGCTCGCGATCTTTGCAGAAGTAATCGCCGGATTCGCACACGGGGCCGACCACATCGGAGGAAACAGTCGCGCCACCTTTGCGCGTGAGCGGGACGATCTCGTGATACGCGTCGTAAAACGCCGGGCGGATGAGATCATTCATCGCGCCGTCCACGATGACGAAATTCTTTTTGCCTGTGCGCTTCACGTATTCGACGCGCGTGACAAGGATGCCGGAGTTGCCGGAGATGTAACGCCCCGGTTCCATGAGGATGCGCAGACCGAGATTCTTGAGCAGCGGCAGCAATCGCGCCGCGTACTTCTGCGGCGTGAGAATGTTTTTGCCTTCCTTGCTCCACCACTTCGCATCGCCACTGGCAAGCGCGTCTTGATAAACGATGCCCACGCCACCGCCGATGCTGAAGAACTCGATGCCGTACTTTGCTTTGAAAGCCTGCACGAGCGGCACAACTTTCTTCACCGCCAACTCGAACGGCTTCACGTCCGTGAGTTGCGAGCCGATGTGCATCTGCAATCCGCGCAGGCGGAGATTCTTCATCTTCGAT
>JANPGI010000427.1:0-15665 GCA_031423875.1 Verrucomicrobiota bacterium
GCGGATTCGCGATTGCGTTGGTGGGCGCGGAGGAAGTCGTAGCAGGTGCGAACAGCCATACGCATGAGCCAGTGTTCAAACGGCGCATCGCCACGGAAGCTACTGAGTTTCTGAAACGCCTTGATCCAGATTTCCTGAACGATGTCCTCTACTTCGCGTTCAAGCCGGGCGTAGCGGCGGGCGGTGGCGAAGACGCGCGGAGAATATTTCTGGATCAACGGCTCGAAGCTGGCGGGATCGCCATTGACGGCGGCGGCGATCAACTCCGCTTCGGTGCGTTCCATTGCGGTGACTATGACAGACGAAGATTTTTCGACAAAGCCAAAAGCCACCGCTCCTTGAAGCGGTGGCGTCGTTATCACGACGGCGTCCATGTCATTGACGTTCGCGTTTCGGCTGAGCCTTATCCATATCATCGCCCAGCCCTGAGGGTGGACGGTTCATCCGGCGATTGCCGGGTCGGGGATTGTCGCCATCGGGATTTCCACCCTGTGGCGGCAACATTTGCGGTGGGTTTATGATCTTATCCAACTGCTCCTGCGACAGCGCAGGCTGAACTTCAGATAACGCTTTGAGGCGCGCCACGGTCAACTCGGCTTCGAGCTTTGCGACTTCGAGGGCTTTGGCGCGGACGACATCTTCTTTGAAGTCCGCCTCAAACGCCGCCTTGTTGAGAGCCTTGCGTGCCTCACGAATTTTTTCCATGGCCGCACGGTTTTTTTCGCGATTGGCTTCCATGGTTTGGCGGATGGAATCTCGCTGATCGTCGGTGAGCACACGTTCCATGACGTTCATTCCGGGACCGCCGATTTGGTTGCCGGGTTGGAATCCGGACTGACCACCTTGCGGGCGACGTTCGTTCAGGCGGCCTTCGCTGGAGGGCTGGCGCGGGCGTTCTTGGAGGCGTTCTTTGCCATCGGGATTCGGCTGAGCTTGAGCCGTGGGAATGATTTGTAGCAACGCGGCGGCTACGATGGAAAATACCGCGTTACGGGTGAGGTTTATTGTTTTCATAGGCGTCGTTCGTTTTGGCAAGCAACTGAGCTCGCCGGTTCGTTGGAAGGTGAGACGCCTGCGAACAACGGAAGGTTACGGGGAAGGTGTGTTCTTACTCTTAATCTTTCTGTATCAAAATCCTGAGGAACTGGAGATCAAGAAGAGGATTATGATTATGATTAAGAGCCGGAATCTCGGAGTAGCCGGACAATCATCCGCGCTTGATGCCAAGAGCGCCCTCGAATTGCACGGAAAACTTTTTCATGGATTCACCGATCCTAGCGGGCTGTTCGGTAAGCGTGGTCGCCATGCGTTCGGCGGCTTCGGGTTTGCGGCGGACAAGCTCCACAGCAGCCATCATCAACGAGAGATGATTGTTGATGTCGTGCCGCATGTTGGAAAGTTGCTTGCTCAACTCTTCAGCCTGCTCGGGATTTAATGTCACAGGCTGGGCGGGTTGCATGGCACAAACTTAGGCTGCGACAACTTCGGCAGAGAGCAATCGTTGAAGCTCAACTTCCAACTCGGCGGTGTTGACCGGCTTCTGAAAAAAAGCCGCCGCGCCCAATGCACGCACGCGTGTCTCGACTTTCTTAGGATCACTGCTGGAGATCACGATGATGGGAGTTTTTGTTCCATTATCCAGACGCTTGAGCCATTCCATAATCCGATACCCGTCCCACGCCACGGTGCCGAAGTCATCGGGAAAATTGAGATCAAGCACGATGGCGTCCGGCCTGTCGGAGCGTGCCGCCGTGACTGCTTTTGTCCCGTCTGCCGCTGCGATGACATCATATCCGGCTCCTTTGAGTTTGATCGAGAGTGCTTTCAGCACCACTGCGTCATCGTCCACTATCAGAACTTTTTTGTTTAATGTACTCATGCAAGCTTCCGCATCTGCGGGCTGGACTTTTCTTAGCAGCAATCAAACCAAATCAGATGAACAGTGTTATTCATCCGCGTTTCCCACAGGCATCTCATTTGTGGTTCGATAATTTGGTCGCCTAGGTGCGACAGGATGCTCAGTATTTGGACGACCTTGTCCAATATGGGAAATGAATACTACAGTCCGGGCGAACAACGCGCCGCGCAGGTGAACCGGCTTTTTGCCACCATCGCGCCGCGTTACGACCTGATCAACGACATCCAAAGCCTCGGCGCGCATCGCCGGTGGAAACGCCGCGTCGCGTCACTCGCTGCCGTGAAGTCTGGAGATCGCGCCCTCGACCTCTGCTGCGGCACAGGCGACATCTCTTTCGCTCTTGCCACACGCGGCGCCACCGTCACGGGACTCGATTTTAGCACCGCCATGCTTGCCGTGGCGGAAAGCAGGAATTCAAAATTGAAGATTGAAAATATAAAATTCATCCAGGGCGACGCGCAGAAAACTCCGTTCGCCGCCGAGAGTTTTGATACGGTCACAGTCGGGTTCGGTCTGCGGAATCTGGCGAGTTGGGAAGCTGGGTTGGATGAGATGGCGCGCGTGGCGAAGCCAGGCGCACGATTGATCGTGTTGGATTTTGGCAAACCGGACAACGCATTGTGGCGCGGGATCTATTTCGCCTACCTCAAACTTCTGGTGCCGGTGCTCGGTCTGCTGGTCTGCGGCAAGCCTGGCGCATACGCATATATCATCGCTTCACTTCGTGATTATCCGGCGCAGCGTGGCGTGCAAGAACGGATGCGGACCTTGGGACTCGTGAACGTTCGCACAGATAATTTCATCGGCGGCGCGATGAGTATCAACTACGGCGAGAAGCCATCGCGCGGCGGAAATTGATTTTCCAATCGCTAGCGCAACTCACTACGATGCGTCATGGCGTTGGTGCGAATCCTTGTTGATGGCTACAGCCTGCTCCACAATTGGCCGGATCTGGCGCGCGGCAGGGCGCGTCACTCGGCAGCCGCGCGCGACGAGTTGATTGCCGTGTTGACGCAGTATCAAGATTCGAGCGGCATACCGATCACGATCTTCTTCGACGGCGGCGGCGCGCCTGCTGGAGTTCCGAAGAACGAATCCACGTCGAGCGTCGAAGTGTTGTTCAGCAAAGCCGGGCAGACAGCAGACGATATGATCGAACGCGCGGCGCATCGGTTTCAACCGTATGGCGAGGTGATGGCGGTGACAAATGACAACGCGGAACGCGACACGGTGATCGCGATGAACGGCACAGTGGCGTCTTGCGAGAACTTTATCCTGATGGTGAAGTGCGCGCTTTCAGACCTGGCCGAAGACGTGAAACACTACAACCAAACCGAACGCAACCGTTATAAAAAAGTCCGATGAACCCAGCAATGAAATCAATTTTTTCCCGGTGCGGTCTGTCGGCGGTGGTGTGGCTATTGTCGCTTGGTTCGCTGAGCGCACAGACTTTCACCAACTCTCCGGCTATCACCAATTCAATACCGGAAGACCGGATCCTCGTGATCGTGGAAACTTCATCCGCCACGCAGAAGCGCGCTGAAAACATCCAAAAACTTGTCGGCGAAATGTTTTCCAGCGGACTCGGTGGCGACATGCGTTCCGGCGACACCGTCGGGATGTGGACTTTCAACGACGAGTTGCGCACTGGGCAGTTTCCACTTCAACGCTGGACGATGGCCACACGGCAACGCGTGGCGGTGACGATGGTGCAATTCCTCCAACAACAACGGTTCGAGAAGAACGCTCGAAACGCAGTTTTCTGGGAAACGCTCACCAACATCGTCGCGCGCTCGGAACGGATCACCGTGGTCATCATCGGCTCGGGCAGCGAGCCGATCTCCGGCACGCCGTTCGATGAAGGCATCGCGCAGAATTTTTTGAAGAACGACGAGGTGCAACGAAAGGCAAAGATGCCATTCGTCACCATGCTTCGCGCGTATCGCGGTAAATTCGTGAGCTTCAGCGTGAGCCTGCCGCCGTGGCCGATGGAGTTGCCAGAGTATCCGAAAGAGGCGCGGCGCGCACCTGAGCCCGCTGCCGTGAAGCCCGCGCCTGCGGCAACCAAAACTCCGCCAACACGCACGATCCCAGTGACGGATTACAACCCCATCTACGCCACCAACGTTCCCGCTCTTGAACCCACAACCCCGGTGACTAGGACGAATATTTCGCCCATCGCCCCCGATCCCACAGCGGCTCATACGAACGAAATCGCGATGACGCAGCCTGACCCCGCACCGCAACCTCCGGCCAAGCAAAATTCAGAGACGCCGTCCGCTCATGAAGCGAAACAGAAATCGCCCCTGCCCGTGGTGACAATACTCGTGGCGGGCATCGCGCTGCTGATCGGAATCATGGTCGTGTTCATCGCGCTGCTGCGGTGGACACGGCGCTCTTCGGGCGAAAGCCTCATCACGCGCACGATGAATAAAAAAGACGAGTGACACATCCACTTTGAACCGTTTGAAAACTATGAAAGAAAAACCCTCATCCACCACCAGAGCAATCGTTCTTGGAATCCTAATTCTCTCAACAACCACCGCCCGCGTCCAAGCCGCTGACGATCTCAATCCTATCTTTACTGGGACGAATCTCGCCGGGTGGAAAGTGCCCGACCCAAATCCATTTTGGAAAACCGTGGATGGCGTGCTGGTGGGTGAAAACGACGAGAAACTCAAAGGTCACACGCTCCATACGGAACAGTCTTACACCAACTTCGTGCTCGAACTCGAAGTGCGCTGGAGCGGTGAGATTGACAGCGGCGTGATGTTTCGCGCTCCAGAGCTACAAGTTCAGTTCGGCATTTCGCGCAGTTTGAAGCGGGACATGACGGGCGCATTTTATCTCGCCAAGCACCCCGTCAACACGAAGGTCGGCTATCCTGATGCCGGGCATACCAAGGGCATCGAGAAACTTTTTAAGAAGGATGATTGGAACAGAATCCGCATCGAAGCCAAGGGCGATACATTCACAGTCTCACTCAATGGCGAGCAGATCAGCCAATACAGTGACGTGCGTTATTCCGGCGGGGCACCTATCGGCTTGCAAGTCCATCCCGGCCTCAAGATGAAGGTGGAATATCGTAACATACGCGCGAAGCGCCTGCCGTAAGACGGCGGGGCATACTCGACAAATTCACACGCGCCCGTCATCCTCGCCGCGATGGCATTTGATTCTGATGCACCACTGGATTTGCTCTGGAAAGGTTACGGTCGTGCTTTCCAAGACTTCGACGATCTAACGCTGGGGCGTTGGCTCGCTCAGACTCTCGGTCAACTCGAAGGCAAAGCGTGGCGGCTCTCGCATCCGCTTGTGGGCGCGTATCGGCTCGCAGCACAGATCGGGCATGATCGCCAGATCTGGCACAAACGCATCGCCACGCCGCCGCCAGCTTACGGAGAATCACCCTGCTGCCGCGCGCCGATGCTTCCGTTGTTGACCCGTGAAGTTCGCGAGTCGGGTCTCATCTGCCAGCATTGCAGCGAAACCCTTGTGCCATTCGATGAGATCCCCGAAGCCAACCGCATCGAACTCGATTTTTGGGCAGGAGTGTATGAGCCGGTTCACGCCGTAGCACATTGGGATGATCGTCAGCGCAAGAGTGTCGGCAATTACGACCACGCCTACGAGAAAGCCGCGAAGACTGCCGAGGATATTTTGTTCCAAGCCGGGAAAGTTCTCGCGCCTCGTTTGCTTGATCATTATCCCGCCATGATCTGGGAAGACCAAGATGAATGCCTGGAAGTCCGCCCCGAAGACGTAAGGCTTTGACGCGCACGCGGCGAAGAGGGAGCGCAAAATTTAACGTCTCTAGGAATTTTCGCCGGGCGTTTTTTCGGTCACCAATCTAGCTCGAAGATTTTTCAGCACCGACCAGCCCCAAGCGATGACAAACAGAACCCCCGCCGCCACCGCCATCATCGCAGCAGAACTGGTCGCGCCCAAGTCAGGTTGTCCCAACATCCCACCAATCGCGCGCGGCAACGTGATCGCGCCGATGTGCCCCAGCACCGCGCTCAACGCGGCGAATAACAGCGCGACACCCAACATGACATGCAACCGACGAGTGAGCAGCGAAGCCGCCGCCGCTGGCACGACGAGCATCGCGATCACGAGAATGCTACCGACGCTTTCAAACGCGAGAACCGTGGTCACCGACGCGACGAGCGTGAGTCCAAGGCGGATGGCATCTGCGTTGAAGCCCAACGTAGTCGCCAGTGCCGGATCAAAAGCAGCGAGGCGAAGTTCTTTATAGAAAATCACTGTTAGCAGCGCGTTGACCAAAAGCAATCCGCCGCTGATGAGCGCGACACGCGGAACACTTCCAACATCTACCACGGCGGTTTCAATCGAGCCGTACAGCACGCAGTCTGCGTCCAAGTCCACCTTGTCAGAGGCGACACGGATTAAGATCAAACCCGTGGCAAACAATCCGCAAAACACCACGCCCAAAGCTGCGCCGCTCTCCACTTGGCCGAAGCGTTGCACCACTTGCGTCAGCACAGCCGTCAGAACACCGGCGATCACAGCACCAACGACCATCGGCAAAATATCCCGCGAGTTGGTCAGCAGAAATGCAATGGCCAGTCCCGGCAACACGGCGTGGCTGATGCCGTCGCCCAACATGCTTTGGCGATTCAGCATGAGGAACGCGCCCGGCAGCGCGCACGCCAGACAGATCAGCACGCCCGTGATAACGATCCACGTATCCAGTTCGCTCCAGTTCATAAACTGGCTCCTCCCAATGGCACAACATGAGGCTTCTCTGGATCCGCAGGCACGAGCGCCCCGCCTTCGCGACCGGCCAACAACTCTTCCAATTCGTTCACGATGTTTGGTTCGATGACGTGTTCGATCTGATCCGCGTTGTGATGGATGTGTTGCGGCGCGACATCGGCGTATTGCAACAGGTAAGTTTCCCAGAGGCGATGGTTGCGCGTAACGCGGCGGGCTTCGAGTTTGCCCTGCGCGGTCAGATGCACGGCGTTTTGCGAATTGTTCCAAATCACCAACCGCTCGGCGAACCCAAGCCGCAGCAAGCGCTGAAGCCGCGTTTCGCTCCAATCATTCGCACGAGACAACTGCACCAGCGGCACCGCACAATCCAACAGACTGATCGGATCGCGATTGGCTTGCGACTTGGTTTCGCACCACTCGTAGATGGCGCGCAACAAGTGTTGCCGCGCCACCCGTTGACCCACACGCCTGTGCTCCAGCCAGCGTTTGAACAAGCCACGTTCAGCCCCGAAAACAAAACTCACCACAAAGCAAAACACCGCCGCCAGCACGATGACCGCGCCTGCCGGAAGTTTGGGAAACAACGCACTTGCCGCCACGCCCACGAGTCCGCTGGCTGCACCGATCAGCGTCGCCAGCAACATCGTCACGTCCAGCCGATGACTCCAGAACCGCGCCGCCGCCGCCGGAATGATGAGTAACGCGACGACCAGCAACAGTCCAACTGCTTGCAAACCGATGACGGTCACGGCGACCACCAAACCCATGAGCGCGAGGTCGAGCGCAACGATTGGCCAGCCTTGCGTGCGCGCGAAACCTGCATCAAAGCAGAGCAACTTGAACTCTTTGAATAACGCTGCGCAGACCAGCGCCACAGTGAGACTGGCGAATAAAATCAATTGGGCATCGCTCGCGGTCATCGAAGCCGCTTTGCCGTAGATGAAATGGGAAAGCCCAGCGGCGTTGCCGGTGGGCAGTTGTTGGATGATCACCATGAGCGCGATGCCCAGCCCGAAGAAAACACTCAGCACGATGGCGAGCGCCGCGTCATCCTTGATCCGGCTCTTGGCGCGAATCAGAGCGACTGCGCCCATGCCGAGCACACCCGTCGTCGCCGCACCGAGGAGCAGCAACGGCAGCGAGCGACCGGAGATTCCGGTGGCTTCGGCGATCAAAAATGCGATGGCGATGCCGGGCAATGTGCAGTGGCTCACGGTGTCGCTGAGTAGCGAACGCTTGCGTAACAAAAGAAACGTGCCGACCAATCCGCTCGCCGCGCCGAGCACGGTTACACCCGCGAACACCACGCGCGTGTTGTAATCCGCGAGCGAAATAGTCCGCCAAACTTTTTCCCGCGACGGCCATTCGATGCCGGTTTCTGTTATAGATTTCCCGCGCGATTCATGAGCGTGGCCGATGTGACTGTCTCGCGAACGCAGCAGCCAGCCCAACCCGCCGAGGAGAAGCACGAGCAGACCAACTACCAACCATGTGCGCCTATGATTCATGCGCGATGTTGAGCAGTCACGCGGGCGCGTTCGACAGCTTGCGCGGCTTCTTCCAAGAGCGTGAGCCGTGCGCCGTACGTCTTGCGGAGATTTTCAGCGGTGAAGATTTCCGCAACCGGACCTTGCGCCACCACGCGCATGTTCAACAGCGCGACGTTATCAAAGTATTCCGGCACGGTGGGCAAATCATGGTGAACACAAACCACCGTCTTGCCGCGTGAACGTAGTTCACGAAGCACTTCAACAATCGCACGCTCGGTCGCGGCGTCCACGCTGGCGAAGGGTTCATCCATCAGATAAAGGTCGGCATCCTGCGCAAGCGCACGGGCGAGAAAGACACGTTGTTGCTGTCCACCGGAAAGCTGACTGATCTGGCGCGTGGCATAATCCGCGAGACCGACTTTCACCAGTGCCGCGCGGGCCAGTTCACGCTCTTTACGGCGCACGGGCAGACACCAACCGATGCGACGATACAAGCCCATCGCCACAACTTCCAACGCGCTCACGGGAAAATCCCAATCCACACTTTCGCGTTGCGGCACGTAGGCGACACGATGCCGCGCTTCACGATACGGCAGGCCGAAGAAGCGCACGCTCCCGGACGCAATCGGAAGCAAATCCAGCGCGGCTTTGAGCAAGGTGCTTTTGCCCGCTCCGTTCGGACCGACGATGGCCACGAGTTTTCCGGCGGGCGCGTCGAAGTCTGCGTCCCACACGACGACCTTGGTTTGATACGCGACGTTCAGATCGCGCACGGCGAGGGGCGGAGCTTCGGTTGGACGTTCACTCATGGATTACTTTGCCTCCTTCGGTGCGGCGAGCTTGCCGTTCAACCCGCGCTCTGGTGCTTGCCCCCCCAATGCCCGCGTGATGATCGTGACATTGTGATCAATCATGCCGAGGTAAGTGCCTTCGTAACTACCGGGCTTCCCCATCGCGTCGGAGAAAAGTTGGCCGCCGATCCGCACGGCGTGACCGCGAGATTGGCTGCCTTCAACCAATGCCTTGATGTTCTTATCTGACACGCTCGACTCGATGAAGATGGCGGGAATCTTCCGCGCGACGAGAAAATCCACGAGCTTGTTGATGTCCGCGACGCCCGCTTCTGATTCAGTGCTGATGCCTTGGATGCCGCGCACGTCAATGTCGTAAGCACGACCAAAATAGTTGAACGCATCGTGCGCGGTGATGAGCACACGCCGCTCTTTGGGGATACTGGATAATGTTTGCTTCGCGTAGTCGTTGAGCTTCACGAGTTGCGCGACGTAACGCTCCGCATTCTGTGTGTAGTAAGCGGCGTTGTCAGCGTCCACTTCGCCAAGCGAGCGTGCCACGACTTTCACCGCATCCATCCAGCCTTTGACATCCATCCACACATGCGGATCGGTGTGGCCCGCAAACTCCGGAGGTTCGAGGAGAAACTTTTCGTCCAACAACTCCGTGACGGCGAAGACCGGCGTGCCTTTGCGCGCGACTTTGAGAAAGGTGTCGGTCATTCGGCCTTCGAGCATAAGGCCAGAATAGAACACCACGTCAGCTTGCAGAAGTTTCGCCACGTCGTCGCGCGTGGGTTTGTAGAGGTGCGGATCAACGCCCTCTCCCATCAAACCCATCACCTTCGCTTTATCACCTGCGACTTCGCGTACGATGTCCGTGACCATGCCGCAGGTGGTAACGATGGTGTAATTGGCCGGAAGTTTTTTTTGGGCGGCGTCAGCGGCGGACACGATAAACAGGTTCAACGCGACCAGCGCGTTGAGCGCAAGGCGAAGAAATGTGAAAGAAGACTGACTCGTGCGAACATTGATGAATGTTTTCATGTTTGGATTTATTGAAACTTAGAAACGCAGCGAGATGCCGACAAACGGGTTGTAATCCGGCGCAGATGTGGTCACGCCAAAGTTGCAGCCAAAGTCGAGTTGGGTGTTTTCATCCAAGCCGTAAGTGAAGCCGACATCCACCTGTCCCTGCCAATCAGCACCGCTCTCCGGCGTGATCAACGCAGCGAACTCCACGTAACCGCCCAAGTTTCCCGCGATGTCATGCGAGAAGGTGATCGTGTTGAAATATTCCGTGTCGTAACCACCACCGCCGTCGCGAACAAAATCAAACTCAGTCATCACGCCCATGCCCCAACCGCGCGGCAATTCAACCGCGAGTGGCAGGATGACGCCGCCTTCTGTCTTGCCATTGCGCAAGCTGGATTGCGAGAGCGGCCATTTCACGAACGGCATGATCGCAAATGCAGTTCGCCCGCCGTCATTGCCCCAGAGGTTGATCTTGAGCCGTGTCTGCACCTCGCCAAATCCAGAATCGTCCGTCACTTGATTAGCCACCAGATCTTTTTCGCGAGAACGCACGTAACCATCCAGCACGAATTGGATATCCACGTTGTTCAACAAACCCGCTTTAAGATTCATGCTGCCGAAGCCCCAGATTTGCGAATGCATATCGGTGCCATTGGATTGATCACGATCAATCTCGCCGTTTGCGAAATTCATTTCGATCTGGAAATGCCCGGCGTCCACGGTGTAAGGACTTTCGGTCTGGTCAGGACGATCCGTACTCAGTTCCCGCATCAGCTCGCGCGGTGTCGGATTGAACAGATGATAGTTCGACTTTCCCGCTGGCTCGTTTGCCTGCGCCAGTGCGGTACAGAACAAAACCGCACCGATCCAGCCTTGCCGCATCAGACTGCGCTCAAACTGCGAACCTGATTTTTTGCGCCTTTCAATTTTCACACGGGAGACATTAGCGCAGCAACAGTTTGAGTCAAGAAATAGATTTAGATGCGTCTAACTCTTGTGAAATTGCCAGCCTTCCTGGAATTGTTTCTTGCCAGTTGGCGCGGATTTCGTGTCTCGTTTGGGATGCCTGAATGGATTGAGGTCATCATCTTGGGGATCATCGAAGGGATCACGGAGTTTCTGCCGGTGTCCTCAACCGGTCATCTGCAACTGGCGCAACGCTGGCTGCAACATCCGCAAAGCGAACTGTTCGACATCGTCGTGCAGTGCGGCGCGGTGCTGGCGGTGCTGGCGGTGTTCAAGAATCGCGTCGCAGGTTTTGCGCGCGAATGGCAATCCCCTGCCACACGCGATTATCTTGGGAAACTGTTCGTCGCATTCGCGCTGACCACTGTCGGCGTGCTGGCAGCGGAAAAACTCGGCATGAAAGTCTCCAAAGAATCCGTCGAGGCAAATGCGTGGGCCATCCGCATTGCGCTCGCCACGTTGATCGGCGGCGTGTTGTTCCTCGCAGTGGAAGCGTGGTTGAAGAATCGCCCGACTCGAAACGAGATCACTTGGGCGGTGGCGATTGCTGTCGGCGTAGCTCAAATCGTAGCCGCGACGTTCTCCGGTAGTTCGCGCTCTGGGACGACGATTCTTTTCGCGCTCGCTCTGGGAGTGGCGCGACCTGCGGCTACGGAGTTTTCCTTTCTGCTCGGCGTGCCGACCTTGCTGGCTGCGGGCGGCTACAAACTTCTCAAAGCTTGGAAGCACGGCGAAATAGGCGGAGAAAGCTGGGGCTTGGTGATTCTCGCAACCATCGTGGCTGCCGTGATGGCGTTCGTGGCAGTGAAATGGTTGTTACGCTTTGTCCAAACGCACACATTCGTGGCATTCGGCTGGTATCGGATCGCGCTGGGAGTGACGATCTTAATTCTCCTGAGTTAAGGGCGATCTTCCGCTTGGCTGAACGAAACCTAAATACATCCTTACGAATGCTGCTTCACCAGATAATCTCTGAAGGCTTCGTAGTCCGCCTGCATCGAATCAAAATTTTCCGGCAATCGGATCATCGCAGCCATTGCAGGAGGAACGTCGGGCGACCAACCAAAGGCTTTCTCGATCTCTTCGGGGAACTTCGCGGGGTTTGCAGTTTCGATGATCGCAGCGGGCAAGCCATCGAGCGATTCGGTTTTCAACCAATCGAGAAATCCCTGCCACGCCACCGCGCCATGCGGCTCAAGCAGCGACTGAAACTTCTTCCAGTAATCGAGAAACGCTTCGCGCGTGCGCTCGTCAGAGACTGAACTGGAAAATAGATCGCGCCGCATCGCAGCAAGGTTAGGCTGTTTGTGAATCTTACCGGTCTCATCCATCTGTCCGCCGTAAACTGCGACGAGGCGTGCGAGGTTGCTCGGATGCCCGACGTTCATCGCGTTGGAAAGCGAATTGCGCGACGGAACAATTTTCTCATAGACGCCCGTCTGGAGAAATCTGGGGAACGCATCGTTGTCGTTGACCGACGCGATGATCTTCTTTACCGGCAACCCCATCTCGCGTGCGACGACAGACCCCATCATATCGCCGAAGTTGCCGCTCGGAATCGAAAACACCATCGGCTCGCCCGGCTTGGCGAGGCGTGACGCGGCATAGAAATAATAAACGCTCTGCGGCAACAAGCGCCCGATATTGATCGAGTTGGCAGACGAAAGCGGCAGATGTTTCAACGCAGGATCGGCGAAAGCTTGTTTCACCATCGCCTGGCAATCATCGAACTTTCCGTCAATGGCCACGGTGCGGATGTTTCCCGTAAGCGCGGTCATCAGCTTGCGCTGGCTCACACTGACTTCGGCAAACGGAAACAATACGATGACGCGCACGCCGGGAATGTTGTGGAACGCGTGAGCGACCGCCGAACCGGTGTCACCGCTCGTGGCAGTGAGAATCGTGAGTTGCTGACCGTCTTCTTTGAGAAAACGCCCCATGAGACGCGACATCATCTGCGCGGCGAAATCCTTGAACGACGCGGTCGGCCCTTGATCAAGCCGCATGAGATGAACGCGGTCGTAAATCTTTTCCAGTGGGATGTCGAAGTTGTAAGCATCGCGACACATCGCCGCGAGATCGGCGGCGGGAACGATGCCGTCCGTGTATTTCGACAGAACGCGGAAAGCGATCTCGTGATAAGGCAGTTTCGCGAATGCGGCGATTTCATCCGGTGAAATCTGGGGAAACTTCTCCGGGAAATACAACCCGCGATCCGGCGCAAGTCCGCGCAAGAATGCCTCGCGCAGATTGACTGCGGGAGATTGACCGTTCGTGCTGTGAAAAAGGAGAGGCATGTGGATCAAGTGTCGCGCGAAGGACGCGAAGAGGACGAAGGTTTATTGAAATCAATGTTCGGGTTGTCCGAATGCCCGGCAAAGAACGGCTTTCCTTCGAGGCCGTTTGTGACGCGGGTAATGCCGTGCTTTAAGTGTTCTTCGTTGAAGTTGATGAGAAAGCCAAGCTTCACAGGAATCAGGCGGATGTAGTTCGTAGTAATTTTTTTGAACAGTCCAGTGACTGCTTCTACTGACTTTAGTTCAACTAAAACTTTTCTTTCGACCAGCAAGTCCGCCCGAAATGAAACGTCCAGTTCCACTCCGTCATAAATAACCGGAATGGGCTTTTGCCGTTCGACCAGCAGCCCGTGCTTGGTTAATTCAATCGTCAGCGCAGATTCATATACGGACTCCAGCAATCCCGGCCCAAGCGCAGTGTGAACTTTGAAAGCGCAATCAAGAATCATCTTGCCGATCTCTTCCTCGTTCAAATTGGTTTGGTTTGCCTTCATCTTCCTTCGTCACCTTCGCGGCCTTCGCGCGACTCACTCAAAGTTTTCCACTCGGAACATGACAGGCTTGCCTTTGATGACCGGCAGCTTTGCGATCTTCGAGAGCGCCTTCTGCATCGCGGCGTTTGTTGCGTCGTGAATCATCAGGATCAACGGCACGCTGTCGCCAGCGTGACCTTCGGGTTGAATGACGGACGAGATGCCGATCTTCGCCGCCGCGAGGATGGCGGAAATTTTCGCCAGAACACCGGGCTTATCCGCCACGCTGAGGCGCAGATAGTAGCGCGATGTGATTTCATCCATCTTCACAACGCGACCTTTCTTCGCACACGCATTGAATGGAACAACGCGGACTTTTCCACCAAGCTTCAAATCCAACGCCGCATCCGCCACGTCGCTCAATACTGCGCTGGCCGTGGCATCTTTACCTGCGCCACGACCATAGAACAATGTGTCGCCCACGACATCACCACGCACGAAGCAGGCGTTGAACACGCCATTTACGCTGGCGAGAACATGCGAGTTCGGAATGAGCGTCGGATAAACTGAAACCTGAACACCCGGTTTCTTGCCAGATATTTGTTTGGCAATACCGAGCAGCTTGATCGTGTAGCCAAGTTTCTCGGCGAACTGCATGTCAATCTTCGACACGTCGCGGATGCCTTCGGTGTGAATCTCGTGATGATCCACCCAGAAGCCGTGTGCGAGCGAGGCGAGGATGCCGATCTTGTGTTGCGCGTCCTTGCCGTCAATGTCGAGATCAGGCGGTGTCTCGGCATAACCCTGCTTCTGCGCGTCGGCGAGCACATCGCCGAAGTCCGCGCCTTCCTGTTTCATGCGGGAGAGGATGTAATTGCACGTCCCGTTCACGATGCCGTAGATGGCGGGGAATTGATTGGAAACAAAACCTTCGCGCAACGATTTGATGATCGGGATGCCGCCGCACACGCTGGCTTCGTAATAAAGATTCGCGCCGGATTTCGCTGCCGCAGCAAACAACTCCGGCCCAGAAGCAGAAATCAAAGCCTTGTTCGCCGTCACCACAGTTTTGCCCTGCGCCAGCGCAGCGAGAATCATCACCTTGGCGATGCCTGTCCCGCCGACGAGTTCGATGACAACGTGAATCTGCGGATCATTGACGACTTCCTGCCAGTCCGTGGTCATCAACACGCGGGGGATTTCGTAAGCGCGAGGTTCGTCAAAAGCTTTCACGGCGATCTTGCGGAAGTTGATCTTCACGCCGAGACGCGCGGCCATGAGGTCACCGTTTTGTTGCCACGCATGGAACACGCCGCTGCCGACTGTTCCGCCACCGATCATTCCGAGATTCACTTGCTGCATAGAGCCAACAGCTTGGCGAGAACTGGCGCGGCGGACAATTTATTTCTGGCTGCAAGCGGTCGTTGCGAGCAGATGCCCCAGCCAGACAGCGAGCAGACAAAGCGCGACAGATGCGAGAATGTTTATCGAAGCACGGACGATATCGCCCTTCTGAACCAATTCCATCGTCTGAAGACTGAACGCGGAAAATGTTGTGAAACCGCCGCAGATTCCAACCATGAGAAACTTCCGAGTGTTGTCACCGGACAGCCAGCCGCTGTTACAACCTGCGATCACTCCGATGAGCAGCGAACCACTCACATTGATGAGCAGTGTTCCCCACGGAAACGCATTGCCCCATCGCGCCACGGCAAGGGTTGAAACCCAATACCGCCCCACGCTGCCAAGCGCGCCGCCGAGCGCAATCCAAAGATAAGTCGTGAATGTTTGCATGACTGTGAAACTTCCCGGAGCGCGGCTGTGTGCCGCAGCACCAGCCGCAGCACTTTCGATTATTCAATAGCCCACGAGTTGTCCATGCGCTGCGGATGGTCTTTCAGACACAGCCGCGCTCCGCCGCCAAACTCACGCCCCAAACTTGTCGAACATCTTGG
>JANPGI010000428.1:0-16466 GCA_031423875.1 Verrucomicrobiota bacterium
CTTCAACGCGAATTATTTCACGCGGACTCCCAAAATTTTCGGCACTTGGACTTGCTCATGGGGCGGGATACGCTCGACTCGGCGCACCATGACAACAGCACTCGATCTCGACTTGGCAAAACTCAACGCCCGCGCTTTTGACCGGGCCGATTGGGCCGAGGAAGCTCTCAAGCGTTATCATTCGGTCATCAAAAATTTTGACCCTGCTGTTGCCCAACAACTGCGTGGGCTTTACTGCTGGATGTTTGTCCCGCCAACGCTCTGGCCGTTCAATGTTCAAGATGTGTTCGTGGATTGCATTGCCATTCTGGAAAAGAGAAAACGTCTGAACTCGCGGCAACGTCTGCTCATCGAACTGCTGCCTGAACCGCCAGACGAAACGATTTGTGCTTCTGTGGTTGATCACGAACTCCACGTTCAGAAAGGTACCTACGAAAATCTGGTCAAGACGCAGGCCAAGTATTTTCAGAACGAACTCGCCATCCGCACCGATCCAGAACTGCGTCGGCAATGGGCGCGCATCAAAGCCGTCTTCAATGTTCAGTCCTACCGCGAGCATAAGGGCGTGATCCGCCGAACCATGAACACCGAGCGCAACCTTCGCCCGTCGTTTTCTGTCAACATGCGTCGCCGCGAAGATGTCTTTCAAGCAGCGTTCGATGCGTTCTGTATGCGCTGGAATCTTTATGGGATGCAGAATGACACACCTCTCCCACTGAAACTCACGGTCAACCTCACGCCGCATGGGACGATGATTCACATCCCCGCCTATTGGTCGTTTGACCCCAAGCGCGACATCCGCTGGGCCGCCATCGCCAAGCTCCACCGGACGCGCGTTCTTGGCAGGCAAGGTTCAGCACTCGCCGAGGGAATCATGGAGAGAATGAAATCCGCCGAGAAATTGAGTCGCCTCGACAAAGAGGTAGTTCGACTCAGGTTGAAAGGCGACAAGCGACACGCGTTTCTTTGTGCGGGTCTTGGCTGGGTGAAAGAAACCAGTCCAAAGCGCATTAGCCTACTTCGCGCAGAGTTCAAACATCTTTTGGCTGTTGGGAAATCGAAGTAGTCCGCGTCTCGGACAAAGATTGGGGACATTCAGTTCCTTTGAACGTCCGTCGTTCAAAGTGCAGGCTGTGGCAAAACAATCACAGTATGCCAAACGAACAAGAATCCATTCCAACGCTGTCTTCTCAGACGGCCGACAACTATCAATTGCCACCGCTGGACTTTCTCCAAACCTCGGACACGACTGTCAAAACCACCAAGGCGAAGGAGGAACTCGAAGCCAATGCGCGGCTTATCCAGCAGACGCTTGCTCAATTCGGGATAGAAGTTTCACTTGGCGATATCACCGAAGGCCCGACGATCACTCGTTACGAATTACATCCTGCGCCCAGTGTGAAACTGGAAAGCATCTTGGAGCTTTCACGCAATCTCACCGCTGCGCTGAAATCTGAAAGCATTCACATTCTCGCTCCAGTGCCGGGAAAGAGTTCAGTTGGAATCGAAGTGCCAAATCCCGTGAGGACGAAGGTCTTCATGCGTGACCTATTCGAGTCCGAGGAGTGGCGCAATACAAAGGCGCGCATTCCCGTCGCGCTCGGCAAAGACGTTTATGGTCATCCGATCATCGCCGATCTCGCGGAGATGCCGCATTGCATCATCGCGGGCAGCACGGGTTCGGGTGTATCTGTTTGTCTCAATTCCATCATCGCGTCACTACTGTATCGCTTCACGCCGGAACAATTGCGCTTCGTGATGATTGATCCCAAGGTCATCGAGCTTCAGCAATACAACGCACTGCCGCATCTCGTCGTGCCCGTCGTCACCGATCCGAAAAAGGTGATCCTCGCGCTGCGCTGGGTGGTGAACGAGATAGAAAAGCGCTACCAGATTTTCGCGCGCGTCGGCGTGCGCAATATCGCCACGTTCAACGCTCGTCCGGAAAACAATTCGCTGCCTGAACGCGCAATGGAATCCCCGCTCACTGCCAAGAAGGAAAAAGTCGAGCCGGGCGCGAACGGACTCGCGGTGGAAGTGGACGAGGAAATCGTCGTGCCACGCGCGGAAGACATCGTAATCCCGGAAAAGTTGTCCTACATCGTCGTCATCGTGAATGAGCTGGCGGACTTGATGTTGTTCGCGCCTGCTGATGTGGAAATGGCCATCGCACGCATCACGTAGATGGCACGCGCGGCGGGGATTCATTGCATCGTCGCCACGCAACGTCCTTCCGTGGACGTCATAACCGGCGTCATCAAAGCGAACATTCCAGCACGCATCGCTCTTCAAGTCAGCAGCCGGGTGGATTCGCGGACGATTCTCGATGCGATGGGCGCGGATAAATTGCTCGGCAAAGGCGATATGTTTATATGCCGCCCGGTTCAGCAAAGCTGATCCGCGTGCAAGGCGCACTCGTGACGGATCGAGAGATTCATACCATCGTGGACTTTATCGTGAAACAGACCCAGCCAAGCGGTTAGAGCGGACACAGGCGTTTCCTTCGAGCAATCAAACGTGAAAACGATTTCAGATTTAACCTTGGCTGACCTCAAAGCCATGAAGGCGCGCCCCAAAGTGTTGGCGTTTGCCAAATCCTGTGATGGCGACATGCAAAAGTTTTGGAACACCTGCCCCAATGGCGATTGGTTGCTCTGGCTGCTCTGCAAAACCCAGAGCCTGACCGACCTCAAAGCGCGAGCCATTGCCTATGCCTATGCACGCAAAGTGCAGCCAATTTTTGAAATGCACAATCCTCACAACCCGCACATCCATGAGTGCCTTGATGCGGTGAAAGTCTTTCTCAAAAGCCCAACCGTTGACAATCAAAGGCTCATGTTCAACGCGGCGATGTTTGTACACAGTGTTTACACATCGTATGCCGCTGCCGCTGCGGCTTTTTTCGCTGCACACGAGCGAAGCGGTGTGTTCTCTGCCGACGCGGCTATTCACATGGCTGTCGCGGCTGTTGATTCATTCGAGCGAGGTCAATACGGCTGCAATTGCAAACGACCCGATACCGCACGAACGAAACTGGAGCGATGGGGCGCAAACAAAGTCCGAGCCATCATCAAACTGCCGGGGCAGAAACCTCAAAAGAAACGCGTGTCTAAATCCTGAGTGCCCTTACTGCCACATGATGCCTCGTAGATCATTTATTTGCCGTACCGTTCTTGGTGTCGCCGGGCTTGCGACAGCACCGGTTGCCATCGCACAGGTGAAACTTCCGTCGTTGTGGATCGCCGAGAGCGAGCCGAGTGTCGCAGCCGCGATTCGGTTGCTGGCGCGGCAGAGCGGCTTTGCTGCGGTACGTATTTTTAACTGCAAACAAACGGCGATAAAATGCCTGCGAACCGAAACCACCAAACCAACAGTCCTCGTCACTGATTACTGGAGCGGACAGATGTGGGGCGATGAATTTGTCCGGTTGGCGCGACACGCATCTCCAAAGTCGAAGGTGATTCTTTTCAGCGGGGTCGTGGGCAACGTGGAACGATGGATTACAGTTGCAGGCGTGAACACAATTCAACCACACGCTTTTGTTGAGAAACCAAACTCGCAAGACCTCGTTGCTGCGTTCTACCAAATACGATGAACTTCACCGCCATAGATTTTGAAACGGCCAATTACTTCGGATCGAGCATCTGTGCCGCAGGGCTTGCCGTCTTTGCGAATAGCGAACTGACCGAGTCTCCCTATTGGCTGGTGCGACCACCCAATGGACACGGATGGTTCCGCGAAGACTTCACCGAAATTCACGGGCTGACTTGGTTTGATGTAAAAGATGCGCCTGTTTTTTCGGCCATCGCCCCTGAGTTTTTGGCGCGACTGACCCGCGCCGACATTGTGGTCGCGCACAATGCTCAATTCGACATCGGTGCGTTACGCGCCACCCTGAATCATTTTGGATTTGTCTGTCCAGAGTTTGATTATCTTTGCACTTGTCATCTCGCACGGCGCGTCTGGCGGGAACTGCCCAATCATCAGCTCTCCACCTTGACCACGCACATCGGCCATGAGTTCAACCACCACCACGCCCAATCAGATGCCGAAGCCGCCGGGCGCGTGCTGCTGGCGATGATGAAACACGCGAACGCAACCACGCCGCGCGAGTTGTTGCAAAAGGCCGGGCTAGAGCCGAAGCATTTTTGATTATGGCCAGCTTTGAACAACACTGCGACCAAGCACTGCAAAAGTTCGGCCAGCCTTATGCCGAGGTGCATCTCTGGCTGGATGAATTTGCCGGGAAACCGCCGTATGGAATGCGTCACCGCAAGAAACGGCATCATCTGGCAGGCATTGAGGAGGTGCGAAAGATGTGGGGCGACGAAGCTGCCAAAGCCGCCCGCCAACACATCATCACCGACCTGGAACTAGAAGGCTGGCGGGAATCCGATCCGTTTCCGAAAGATGAAGACCATTACCAGCGAATCGGGTTGTTCTAAACTAATGAAACACGCGAACGCAACCACGCCGCACGAGTTGTTGCAGAAGGCTGGCGTTGTGCCAGCGCATTTTTCCAAATAGAATTTTCAAATGAAAGAAACAGCTTCCATGGCCAGCATCTTGGCATTGTTGAGTTTCACCGAAACTCATAATCGTCACAGGGAGGCACTGGCCCGGGCGACCGGCGAGCATTTTAACGTCTTCGACATTTTGGGCATCGGCCATTACGAAGTGAAGACTCATTCGCCAATGCTTGGAGAACTATTGAATCCCAAAGGGCAACATGGTCAGGGATCTGTCTTTCTGCGCCTGTTCCTCGACCAACTTGGTATCAGCAATTCCGAATTCGATGCCGAATCAGAAACAGCCAAGTTGCACTTGGAATATCCTATCGGGCAAGTCACGGAAAACTCTGGCGGTCGAATTGACATCGTGATTGGGGACGGAAAGGGATCAACAATTTTTATTGAGAACAAGATTTACGCGGGCGATCAGGAAAATCAGTTGAAGCGTTACCGCGCCGACTATCCACAAGCTCTTCTTTTTTACCTGACATTGCGCGAAGACAGGCCAAGCGGCCTTTCTGAAGCTGCGCTCAATGAGATCAAATGCAAGTGCATCTCTTACGAGCGTGATATTCTGGGGTGGGTCAAAGAGTGCCGCAAAGCTGCGGCTTGTCTGCCAACCGTGCGCGAAACCCTCTCGCAATATATCCACTTGATCGAAAAACTGACTAACCAAAGCACCAACATAGTTATGAGCAAGGAACTGATCGACCACATCACTAGCCCCAATAACCCTCAAAACCTCCGTGCATTTTACACGCTACGCGACGCCGAGGTGGCAGTCCAAACCGAACTGATATCGAAGCTGCACGCGAAGCTGGATGATCTGGCAAAAGCAAACGGCTTGAAACGCCAAGGTTCGCTATGTGAACCAGGTGGTTTTTGTTTAACAACACGCGGTCTCGATCATCACAATCTCCAGATTTGTTTTGAATTTGAAACGCGGGGTTATAGAAATTTCATCTTTGGATTTAAAAGGCTGGACGCAAAACAACCTTGTTTGGTTGAGGCGCAACTCCAGTCCGCATTCAAAAATGAGTTTCCCCCTGCGAAATCGGCGTCACCGTGGTGGCCCGCATACACATATTGGGAAGACCCCTACAAAGATTGGGGATATGAAGCCTTTGAGTCGATTCGCTCTAATCAGATTGCAGATAACTGGAAAATGAAATTGGAGAAGCTCGCTAAAATTGCCAAGCAAGTCTGCCCAGACGAGACCGTCACTCAAACAGGATAAAATCCGCACCATTCCACCATGAACTACTACTGCAAGCATTGCGGATACAAAGCCTCCAGCGTTTCCACCCTGACGGCTTCAACCTGTATTCGCCACCCTGCGGGAGCGAACAAAGGCAAACACGTCTTGTATCAAGGAGACGAAAAATCCAAATACGAATGCCAGTATTGCGGCGCAAGCAGCTCAAGTATTTCGAGTTTGACCGGCAACACCTGCATCCGCCATCCGCTCGGCGCAAACAAAGGCCATCACGAGCCAGCGTTGTAACCCTAAACCGCAAAAACCGAAATGATCACTCCGGCGAAACGCTATATCGTAGCCCAAACGACAACCTCAAATAGTATCTCAACCTGCGCGGTTGAGGAGATCGCCGCGCTGCTCAACGCAAATATGATTCAAGAGGACTACGTTGCCAGAGAATGGGCTGGCTCATTACCCGATCAGGCGGTGAAAAATGTTGATGAGCCGTGGGTGACAATTTCACAGCTTCTTGCTGATGCTTACAAAGATAAGCCGCTCATTACCGTCGTCCTCAAAGATGTGGAGAACAACGCCGTCATTTTCAGCGAGAGATACCATTCCGATGACGGCCCGTTGGGGGCAGCATTTGGCGCCATGGATTGTTACTTCGCAAAGCACTTCAAGGAGTTCGCCCAAACACCACCGAAAGAATTTCTCCTCTATTTTAAGTCCGACAAATGTCCCCCAACCATGGTGACGGTTAAGCTCAAGGTTGGGAACGTCACTTGTTACAAGGGCGTCATTGGTTCCAAGGACGCCCCTGCGGAGGAAGCTTATCCCTACACATACGATGAATCTGAACCCCGTAAAGTGGAGACCTCAGAGGAGTTTCCATCGGTTGCACTCGAACTGAAGTCGCCAAAATACGATCCGGCGGCGTCACTGCCATAAGCGATGCGATAATTTTTCCACGCGGACTTGTCCCCGCTTATCTTGCTGACTAGACTCGCGACCCAGAACTCTGGTTGCGGAAGTTCAAACCGCTAATCTGCGCTGATCATCGCTAATCCAAACGAGTTCGGAACGAACAGAGTGGCGCAAAAGTTTTACCGAAGTTCACATTCATTCAATCGGTCATCAGCGCGGATTAGCGAAGATTAGCGGTTCAAAATCGGTGTTCAGCTTTTACCCAATTTAATTTTTATGGATAGTTTTCTCATCAAAGGCGGCGTGCCATTGCACGGCGAAGTCGAAATCAGCGGCGCGAAGAATGCCGTGCTGCCCATCATGGCGGCGACGTTGCTCACCAGCGAACCGTGCGTCATTCGGCGCGTGCCGAATCTCAGCGACGTGCGTTTCATGGCGCAAATCCTCGAATGGCTCGGCGCGAAGGTGAAGGTGGATGGCGACACGGTTCACGTCCACGCCAAGAAAATCAAAGGCCACGCCGACTACGATCTCGTCCGCAAGATGCGCGGCTCGATCTGCATCATGGGTCCGCTGTTGGGGCGATTGAACAAAGCCACGGTGTCGCTGCCCGGCGGTTGCGTCATCGGCGCGCGTCCAATCAATCTGCACTTGAAAGCATTTGAAGCGCTCGGCGCGAAGATTCGCATCGAGAGCGGTTACGTGGAAGCGTCGGCGAAACGTCTTGTCGGCGGCCCGATGTTCCTCGGCGGTCGCGCGGGTTCAACCGTCCTTGGCACTGCGAACGCCATGATGGCTGCCGTTCTCGCGGATGGTGTGACTATCATTGAGAGCGCGGCGTGTGAGCCGGAAGTGGTGGACGTGGCGAATTTCCTCATCGCGATGGGCGCGAAGATTCAAGGTGCAGGTGGCCCGACGGTCACGATCACAGGCGTGAAAGCGCTTCACGGCGCAGAACATCACGTCATCCCTGATCGCATCGAGGCCGCAACATTTGCCATCGCCGCTGCGATGACGAACGGCCAGATCACGATCAAAGGCGCGCGCGCTGATCATTTACATGCCGTCATTGATAAGCTGCAAGAAGCGGGCGTGGTCGTGGATCATCGTGGCGCGGACATGATTGTTCGTCGCGGGCGCCAATTGAAATGCTCCGACGTGACGACGTTGCCGTACCCAGGTTTCCCCACCGACGTACAGGCGCAGATGATGGCGTTGATGACGCTCGCTCCGGGCATCGGTATCATCACGGAGCGGATTTTTGAATCGCGCTTCATGCACGTCAGCGAACTCACCCGCCTCGGCGCGGACATCCAGATCGAAGGGCCGAGTGCCATCGTGAAGGGTGGCAAACCCCTGAGCGGCGCGCCGGTGATGGCGAGCGATTTGCGCGCTTCAGCGGCGTTGGTCATCGCAGGACTGGCTGCAAAAGGCACGACGCAGGTGAATCGTGTGTATCATCTGGATCGCGGTTACGAGCAGATGGACGTGAAGCTCCGCAAACTCGGGGCACGCATCCAGCGCATTGAGGAATCATGACAAAAGTCATCTGGATATTGATCATTTTGGTGATTGGCTATGGTGGCTACCTGCTGTTTCAACAGTGGGATAAGGCGCGGTTGGAGCATGATGGTCAGAAGAAAGCGGAGGCTGCCGCTTTGGTGACTGGCGAAAGTCTTTCGGGAATGCGGCAAGAGCTTGAGGCAGGATTGAGGAACGCCAAGGACAAAGGCCCTGTCGCTTTTCGCGCTTGGTTCAGTGCGAACGAAAAACTTCTCGCTGATCCGCGCAAGGCGTGGATTGAACTCGAACTCTGCGTGGCGATGTCACGCGAGAATCCATCAGAATCGAAAAAGATTTTCGCCGCACTCAAAAAACGCGTTCCTCCGTCGTCGCCCGTCTGGCCGAAGATGAAGGAGATGGAAAAGACGTTTGAATAGTGTGGGCGGATCCGCTCATGCCCGGCAACTGTGGCTTCCAAGGTGAACTTCATCCAGCGCATCAAAACCTTGTTCGCTCGAACTGCAAAACCGGAGCATCTGCGGCGCGGTGAACTCGGTGAGCGCGCAGCGGAGAAGCATCTTCGCAAGTTGGGGATGAAATATCTGACGCGCAACTTCCGCTCCGATCGTGGCGAGATTGATCTCATTTTTCGGGACGACGATTGCCTTGTGTTCGTCGAAGTGAAGACGCGCTCCTCGGAAGAGTGGGGTCGCCCCGCCGCAGCCGTGGACGCGCGCAAGAAACGTTTGATCTCCCAGACCGCGCTGGATTATCTGCGCCTCATCAAGAATCCCGAAGTGAAGATTCGCTTCGACATCGTAGAGGTGTTGTTGAGCAATGGCGAAGTGCGCGAGGTGCGGCATCTGCCCAATACGTTCCCGATGAGTCGCGGGATGCGGTATGGGTGATTATCGTGGTACGATGAGTGTAAAGCCATCGCGCTCGACCCAGCCGGTCGTCCGTCGCGTGCGGATGAGGAGATAGTTTCCGCGTTCGCGCAAGACACGGCCCGGTTCGCCGGCGGCAAGCTTTGTCACGGCCTCCCCTTCGGCGGTCGGCGTGAGGCGCAACGGAGTTTCCCGATTCATCACGAGTCCGATCTGTGAGCGCGTCCACACACCGTAGTTCGCTGGAAGGCTCAGGAGAAAAATACCCAAACCGACTGCGACCAATGCTTGCTGCGTGGCGGATCGTCGTCGTCGTAAAATCCCCGGCAGCATCATCGTGCCGACCGCGAACCACAGGCTGCCACAGGCGAGCCACGCCCACACGTTCGCAGGCAGGCGGCCCGCTGCGATCTCGCACCACGTCAGCTCGGGCGATTCCAGTTGTGCGGCATCGCGCGCGAACTTGAGATTGTTCTCAGCGTTACGATCGAGCGGGTTCAGTTGAGTGGCGCGTTCCCACGCAAGGATGGCTTCGGCAGTGCGGTTGTTTTTCCATTCTGCGTTGCCGAGGTTTTGAAATGCGCCCGCTGTGGGTTCGGCGGCGAGGGATTCCGTGAACATCCTCGCCGCGAGCGCAAAATCATTGTCCGCATAGGCCGCGCATCCGCCCGCGAACGAATCGGGTGCGGCTGCGGGCAGATGTTGCAGCATCGTGATGGTCAGGATCGCAATGATGATGAGCGCGCGGTTCACAATTTCGCCTCCAGTTTATCGAGGACGCGATCCAAGTCAGCACGCAGGTCAAGCAACTCGATCGTTGAGTCGGCTTTCGTGCCGAACTGCGCGGCATCCGTCGCGGCAAAAATATTTCGTACCACCTCGCCCGCTTGCCCGGCACGATCTGTTTCATCCAACAACTCCAGCACGTCGCGCCCGACCAATGCTCGCGGCGTGGCGGGGAAGTGCGGCGCGCTCCCGATCCTTAACGCGCTCACTGCTAGATCAACAAAGCCCCTCGTGTTGCTCGCGCGCACGGCATTATTCAACTTCGCGCGTTCGCGACGTAGAGCGCGGCGTGCGCGTTTGCGGACGAGGACTTCCGGGTGGATCTCGTGATAACGCCGCCGCCGATCCCACAGCCACAGTCCGGTGAAGCCGAACAGCGGAACAAGTTGCCCCCACAGAAAACCGCTGCGTTGTTGCAACGGTACGAGGTTCGCCGCGCGTCCCGGGGTCGTCGCAAGTCCGCTCAATTTGAGCTTGGTTTCATTTGTCGTCGTGGCTGCGGCCTGAGCGAAAGCCTGCGCCTCCGCCGATGCTGTGCCAGCCAGAACTTCAATCGGCAACTCTGGAATCGTCAGATCAACGTAAGCCTTCCGTTGCGGATCAAAGTAGCTGAACGGGATCGCAGGCGTGGTCGTCATGCTGTTCGTCAGCGGAATGAGCGTGTAGGAAAATGTTTGTCCACTGCTGATTCCAGCGGTTGTCGCTGTCATCATCAAGCCGCCTTCGGGCAACGGCGGGAACACCTGCCAGTTTGTCACGGCGGGCGGTGGTGGTGCGAGCAGTCGCTTGATCTCGCCTCCGGTACGGAATGTGACGAGCAGTTTCACCGCATCGCCGACGCGCACGCGGTTCGTCGAGAGCAGTGGCTCGTCGAGAGTGAATTGGCCGATCGCACCGTTGAATCCTGGCAACACGCCTGCGCGCGGCAGCGGCTCCACGTTCAGTCGCACGGGGTCGGAATCGAGCAACACATGTTGCGGTGGGCCGCCTTGGATGACCGCGTTGCCGCTGATGATGATGCCGCCGGAGAATTGATTTCCCGCCGTGAACGCCTGAGCGGTGACATCAATCCGCCCCGCAACGAGTGGCGTGAGTGTGGATTCGTAAATGTAAGTCGGCCCCGTGCGCCCGCTGAATTCCATCTGCTGGATGCGTTGGCGCACGGCGGATTGATCGAGCAGGATGCCGTCTCCATTGAGTTGAACCTGCTGGAGTGCCTGCATGAAATTGTTCAGCGTGGCGGGCATGATGACGCGCACTTTCACGGGTTGACCGCAATAGATGTTCGTCTCCGCAAGTTCAATGAATAGTCGCGTGGTGTTGGTGACAGCGAGATTCAAGTTCGTCGAAACGATCACGCGCGCGGCTGGCACGGTGATGTTGCGCCCGTACACTTTCACCCGGAACTCTGGGATCGTGAAGTCTCCCGCCGCGCTCGCGGTGACGTGATGATTGATCGTCGTCATCGGCTTCAACGCGACACCGACTGGCTGCAAAATCTGTCCGCGTGCGCTTTGTCTGATCATCAATTCGCCCGGCGCGTAAATGTCCTCCGGCCAGTTGATCGAATCGCTGACAGCATTGACCGTGACGCGATAGGTGGATTTTTGACCGACCCGAACGATTGGCGGATCGAACACCGCGCGAATCTCTATGTTGGTGCTGATCTCAATGGATGGCTGCGTGAGCATCAATTGCATCAAGGGATCGGGCTGCGGCGCGGGAGGCTGGGCGGAAACGTGGAGGCAAAGGAGGAAGGTGGAAAGGAACATCCAACATCCAACATTCAACTTCCAACGCCCAAAGGTCAGCGCGCGCGCAGCCTTCAATGTTGAGCGTTGAGCGTTGAATGTTGGATGTTTTCCCATCACGTCGTTCACCAGTTCTTTCCTTTTTTGTCCTTCGGCTTTTTCTCCTCACCCTGACCCATCGGCAACTGTTTGTTTCCGCCCAGCTTGAACGCATCCAAAATCCAGCCCGCTTCCTGTGGCGACAACTGCTGCTTCTCCTCGCCCTCGCGACCTTTACCCTCCTCCTGTCCCTCGCGCGGGCCATTGGGTTTGTCCTCTTCGTCTTCATCTTCCTCACCCGCGTCGCCCGGAGGTGCGTCTGGTGCGGGAATCTTTCCGCGCATCTGCTTCATCATCTCGCCGATGTCCTTTTTCTGCTGGCCCATCATCTGCGCGAGTTGCGCCATCTTCTGAAGTTTATCAATCAACTTCGCGATGGCTTCCTCGATGATCTCGATGTTGCGCTTGGCATTGGAGTCGTCCGGATTCAACTCCAGCGCACTCTTGAAATCGCCGAGTGCGCGCTGCCATTTCGACAACGCCGCGCCGTGCGATTCCATCGCGCGCCGCACCTGATCCATCGTCTCTCGCAATTCCTTCCGCGCCCCGCGACCATTCAGATACGCCTCGACAAGCTTGTTGAGATTATCGCCAGCCAACGCCTCTGCGCCGCTGCGTAGCGCGGCATCCCCGCGATCCAGCGCATTCGAGGCACGCCGTGAAGCAGCGTTTGCATCAGGCGATTTCTTCAACTCCTCTGCGCCCTGCGCGTAGCGGACGTGGCCGAGATTGTGCAACGTCTGCGGCTGGAAACGTTCGTCCTGCCGGGCGAGTGCGGTTTGAAAGAATGCTTCGGACTCGCGCAATTTGCCTTCGGCCAGACGGCGTGTGCCAGCGTTGAAAAACTCGCGTGTGTTGTTGGGCGTTGGTTCGGGGGCGGTGTTCGTATGGGTCACATGAGGCGCATGTGTCGTATGAGTCCCATTCGTCCCATCTGCCGCCAGACTCTCCTGCGCTGAGAAACACACCAGCACCAACATGCTAGCCATACTTCTGCGCCCGCGCCTCGTCCCCACCAACGACTCCACCACCAACAACACCAGCACCGCAGCGACAAAAAAGTGAAACCGATCCACTCCGAAGCGTTGCGCTGGCGCTGCGCCCGAAAAGAAATCCTTCGACGCCACCGCGAGCCGCACTTTCGCCAAACCTTCGCCGAGCGCACCGAGAGGTTCGTAGTTGCCTTTGGTCGCCTGAGCGATGGCGCGGAGCGTTGGCTCGTCCAGATGGCTGCGAACGACTTCGCCCTTCGAGTCGCGCACAAGTTCCTGCTGGCCTTGTTCGTTCGTCACGCGGATTTCTGCGCCCGCCTCCGTTCCCACGCCGACGGTGAACACCACCACGCCTTTTTCCGCCAGAGTCTTCGCGACCTTCACCCCGCTTTTTTCCAAATCCTCCCCGTCGGTGATCAGCACGATGACTTTCTTGCGATCCATCTTCTCGATGGCACGGAACGATTCATCCAGCGCGCGCCCCACATCAGAGCCGGGAACAACGATGGACTTTTCATCCATCGCCAACAATGCATCCTCAAACGCACCGTGATCAAACGTCAGCGGGCATAGCAAAAACGCCTGACCTGCGAACGCCACCAGTCCGACGCGACCATTCGTATGCCGTCGCACAAACTCCTGCACCGCCATCTTGGCGCGCTGGAGACGATTCGGCGAAACATCCGCCGCCAACATGCTGCGCGAGCAATCCATCGCGAACACGATGTCTTCACTGAGATTCTGACTGGTGATTTCGCGCACCCCCCATTGCGGTCGGGCGAGCGCGAGGCCGATGCCCACCACGCCCAGCACCAGCATCAGATTTTTCACCACTCGCCGGCCCGGGCTGTGCGAACGCGTGAGGTTGGCGACAACATCCGGCGCCGCGATCTGCGCCAGTTGCCGTCGTCGTGCTCGCGCTGCATAAATCTGCAACGCGACCAGCAACAATGGTCCAAGCACCGCCAGCCAGAGCCAACGCGGTTCCGCAAAATGTGGTGCAGCGAAGTTCATAAGGGCATTGAGGATTGCCGATTGCCGATTGCCGATTGGGTTTGTAGTTTCACGTCATGACCCCAACTGAATTGAAAGCCCGCACCAAAACTTTTGCCCTGCGTATCATAAAGTTGACCCGGGCGATTCCAAAAAATGACGACGCCGGACGCGTCATCGCCAAGCAGATCGTGCGAAGCGGAACTTCGGTGGCTGCGAACTACCGCGCCAGTTGCCGGGCGCGCAGTCAGGCCGAATTTATTGCCAAGATCGGGACGGTCGAAGAAGAAGCAGACGAGACGGCATTGTGGCTCGAACTGCTCGTCGAGTCCGACATCATGTCCGCGCGAAAACTTTCCGCGCTTTTGACAGAAGCGAACGAGCTTACGGCAATCATGGCGTCCTCGCGCAAGACTGCGGCGGGAAAGTGATTCCCCAATCGGCAATCGGCAATCGGCAATCGGCAATTTCATGGAATCCTCCTCAGTCTGGTGTTAGCCAGCAAACATTCCAGCGCAAACAATCCGAGTGCGGTCAGCAACGGCCATTGAAACAGCGGCGTGTGAATCGTGTAACGCCGTAGCTTCACCTCGGTTTTCTCCAGACGATCAATATCGTCGTAGATGCTCTGTAACTCGCGACGGTTCGTGGCGCGATACGAACGCGCGCCCGACAGGTTCGACATCTTCCGCAGCACGGAATAATTCGCCGGCTGCAACACGAGCGTCGGCTGCACGTTGCCATTGGCATCGAGAACAAGTTTGCCCGTTGCCGGATCAAACGCGGGCAGCTTGCAGGGTTCTTCCACGCCGATACCGATGGTGTAAACCTTCGCGCCGAGCGCGGCGGCAAGTTGCGCGGCGGGCAGAGGATCAATCTCGCCTTTGTTGTTGTCGCCGTCGGTCAGGAGGATGATCAGGCGACTCTTGCTGTCCTGTGAGTTTTTCAATCGCTTCGCTGCCGAAGCCGTTCCATCGCCGATGGCCGTGCCGAGTTCACGCAACATGCCGATGTGCAATCGTCGCAGATTTTCCGCGAGCCAATCGTGATTCAACGTCAGGGGACTCGCGAGATATGGCACGGCGGAAAACACCACGAGACCGATGCGGTCACTCTCGCGCTTGCGGATAAAATCTTCCAACACCCCCTGCGCGATGTCGAACCGCGTCACACGTTCGCCGGGACCGCTCATGTCCAACGCCATCATGCTCCACGACAAATCCAATGCGAGCATGATGTCCACGCCGCTCGCTTGCGTCTCGGTGCGGTCGTTTGCAAAGCGTGGCCCAGCCAGCGCAACGATGCACAACGCTACTGACAACAACCGGAGAAACAACAACAGCCGTCCTGCCGCAGCCTTGGCTGTTGCGCCCGCCGCTCGCGCGATGTCCGCGCTGGAAAACGTGAGCGCGGAGTGTTTGCCCACGCGCCCGCGCAAGAAGGCATACACCGGTAACAACGCCAGCAATGCGAGCACCCAAGGATATTGAAACTCGAAGTTGCTGTTCATGTGAGTTTGGCAACTTGACGAAGCTCCAACCGGCGCGCTTCGCCCGCTTGAAAAAGTTCCAGAGCACGGGAACAAGCGGAAGTTTGGACTCCTGCTCCTAGCGAAAACTTCTGCTCGTCGCACTGTCGGAGGAAATCGCCGATGCGGGCGGCGAGGTCGTTGCCGACTTTTTCACTGCCTGCCACCGCCTGAGTGAATTCCGCCGTTGTCATTTCGCTGGTGGGCAACTCAAACGCCACCGCGATATAGCGCTTCAAGACTTGTGACACGCGGCTGATGATCTTGCCGTCTTCGGTTTGGTTTCGGAGCAGTTCCAGTTCATTGCGCGTCTGGATTTCAATCGGCACCGGGACGGGTGGCTTTGGTTGGAGCAGCCACCAGATGGCGGTGGCGAGCAATGCGACTGCGACAACCATCAGCACGACGATCATTACACCATGCTGTTCCCAAAGCGTGGGTGGGATTTCTGGCAACGCGGGCAGGAGCGGCGGAACATCGTTCGTGGATTGGGCCAAGCTCACCCGCGCGGCGAATGCCAATAGCGTAGCAGCCGACGTGAGGAGTCTCTGACCTGGTTTTAGTTTGAGCCTCGTTACCTCGGCTGCTACGAAAAATTTATTTTTCATCCCCGCCTCCTTCCGCGACGCAGCTCAAAGAAACTTTGCAGCGTTTGCGCGAATGATTGTTCCGCGCTCAGGCGCAACGTATCCACCCCGGCATGTTGCAGCGCGCGATCCAGCGCGGCGAGACGTTCGGTGTTGGTGCGGGAAAATTCGGCGCGCACGGCGGCGCGATTCGTGTCCAACTCCAGCAACTCACCGGTCTCCGCGTCTTCGATGGTCAACAAACCCGCTTGCGGCAAAGTGCTTTCGAGTGGGTCGTGCAGGTGGACGCAGATGAGATCATGCCGCGCGTTAGTGAGACCGATTTCCTGAATGGCATCACGGTGGGTAGGGCGCGTCACTCCGTGCGCGCCGGTCTCAACTGGTGGGGCGAGGCTACTGACGAGCCGGCTCGCGGGGACGCTCGCCCCACCATCACCGAAGCTATGCAAAAAATCGGTCAGCAGAAAAACCATCGAGCGGCGCGGGAGAACGTGATTCAAGAACGTCAGCGCGGCGGGAATGTTCGTTGCGCGATGTTTCGGCTCGAACGAGAGCATTTCGCGGATCAGGCGCAAGATGTGGCGACGACCTTTGCGCGGCGGGAGATAAAGTTCCACCTGCTCGGTGAACAGCAGCAACGCCACCTTGTCGCTCGCCCGGGCGGCGGAGATGGCGAGCGTGGCGGCGATCTCGGTGGCGAACTC
>JANPGI010000429.1:0-1742 GCA_031423875.1 Verrucomicrobiota bacterium
GGAATAACAACGAATAGTATCTGGCACGCGTGAAGTGACGGTGGTATCGGCAATGCCAAACTCCGAGGTTGCGGCGACAAGAACCTGCTCAACGCGTGCTCTATCTTCTACGCCGGACGCATCTTGAATATGGAGCTGTGTTCTCATGTGCGCTCGAAGCCGCCTAACAGTTACTTGAACAAAACTTTGCTCGCGGCTTCGTAAACCTGCCGGAGCGGAACTTTCTTTTGTGCCGCCAGTTTTTTGCACGATTCAAACTCTGGCGCGGCTTGCACTACTTTGCCGTTCAGTTTGCCGAGTTTCACCGTCACCGGGCCGAATTTGGTTTTCACTGTGGCAAACTCCCGTCGTAACTTGCGTCGCTCGGCAATCGTTCGCCGCACCCCGAACGCCGTCGTCTCGCGTAGCATCAGATCGGTGAACTTGTCCGCTTCCGCCTCGGCGCACAGCACAGTGAGCAACACTCCGGGCCGATTCTTCTTCATCTGGATCGGCGTGTGGAAAACATCCAGTGCGCCCGCTGCCAGTGCCGCTTCCACAAAGCCGCCAAGAATCTCGGCGTTGATGTCGTCGAGATTCGTTTCCAATACCGCGATGCGATCAATCTCCCAATCCAGTGCTGATGAACTCGTGCCCGTAACTTTAGCCTTTGAACCTTGGACTTTGGCCTGCGTTCCCAACACCGCCCGCAACACGTTCGGACGCGTCTTGTTCTCGCGCGTGCCGAGGCCGAAGCCGATTTTTTCCGCCACGATACCACTCATCACTTCAAAACTTTCGGCAAACTCCGCCAGCAACGCCGCGCCGGTGGGCGTGATGAGTTCATTTGGTTCATCGCACTGAGTGATGCCGATGCGGCGCGCGCCGAGAATGGCGAGTGTGGCGGGCGCTGGAATGGGAAACCGCCCATGTGCGCACCGAATCCAACCTGTGCCTTCCACGACCGGCGATGCGATGACGCGCGGCTTGCCCAACATTTCCAGGGCGATGCAACCACCGACGATGTCCACGATGGAATCCACCGCGCCGACTTCATGGAAATGCACTTCGCTCGCGGGCTTGCCGTGAATCTTGCCCTCGGCATCAGCGATACGCTGGAAGACGGCGATGGATTTCTTCTTCACCCACGGCGAGAGCTTGCTCTTGTTGATGAGTTTTTTGATCGCGGTAAAATCCCGGCTGTCGTCATGCGAATGGTCGTGATCATGCGCTTCGTGACCGTGTTCGCCGTGCTCATGGTGCGTATGGTCATGCGTCTTGTGATGGTGGTCGTGTGCGCCTTTATGCCCATGCGGATGCGCGTGTTCTTCATGCTCATGGTCGCAACCTTCTCCATGGTGATGATCGTGGTCATGTTCATGCGCGAGGTGGACATCGAACTTGATCCCTGCGATGCCTTGGCGTTCGTCTTGAGCGACGTGCAAATGGAAGCCGTCGAGTTTTAACTTTTCGATCTGGCGGGCGAGTTTGTGCGGATCCACGCCGAGGTCCAGCATCGCGCCGATGAACATGTCCCCGCTGATGCCACTGAAGATATCGAGATAAAGAGTTTTCATATTGGGTGGCTGCGTTCGTGAGAACGCGGCTAAATTTTATGATTCAATTTGCCACGCTCTCACGAGCGCAGCCACAAAGCGCATTGATCTGGCTTGCGGCATAACCTGCCCCGAAACCGTTATCAATGTTCACCACGGTCACACCGCTGCCGCAACTGTTCAACATGCCGAGCAGTGCTGCCACAC
>JANPGI010000430.1:0-5405 GCA_031423875.1 Verrucomicrobiota bacterium
GTGTTCATTGGTGGTTAATCTCGGTATTAGTTCAGTGCAGGTGTCCGACGTTGCGATGACAACGGATGCAGGAAGTGGTGTCGGCGGCGGAATGTTTGGTCGCCGGCCCTTCGATGGCTTGCACAATGTCTGCGTGACATTTGCGACAGGCTTCGTTGGCAACTTTCTGGTTTCGTTCGGTGATCTGAATGGGGTCGGGATAATTACCGGTGGTGAAATAGAACGAATGCCAGAAGCCGTTCTGCGCTTTGGTGGAGTATTTGCCGACGAAACTTGCGGGCGTGTGACAATCGTTGCAGGTCGCCACGCTGCGGTGGCTTGACTTGATCCAGCCGTCGTATTGCTCCTGCATGACGTGGCAATTCACGCACGCCTTGGGATCGTTGGTGAGATACGACGCGCCTTTCGCGTAGATGAACGTGTAAGCGCCCACACCGAGCGCGAGGCCCAGCACCGAACCCAGAACAACACCGGCGATAGTCGAACGCTTCATCTGCGGGGAAGGTAACGGCCCAGAGTTGACCACGAAACCACGAAGGCGCAAAGATTTGATTTGGGTCACGCAAAAGCCGCGTCGCCGGCATGCCACGCGCGATCACCCCGCCAGCAGATACTGGAGATCATCGAGACTGAGTCCCTGCGAGAACTTCTCCTCGCCCAGCACGTCGTTGGCGAGTGAGCTTTTCTGCTTCTGCAATGCGCGGATTTTTTCTTCGATGCTGTCCTTGATAAGCAGGCGGTACGCGATCACTTTGCGCGCCTGACCGATGCGGTGCGTGCGGTCAATGGCTTGATTTTCCACGGCAGGATTCCACCACGGATCAAACAACACGACGTAGCTCGATGCCGTGAGGTTCAACCCAAACCCGCCCGCCTTGAGCGAAATCAAAAACACGCCCGCGCCTTCCGCCGCTTGAAACTCACGCACGAGATCGCCGCGATTTTCCGTGTCGCCCGCCAAATACCACTGCTTCCAACCGCGCTCCTTGATTTCGTCGCGCAGGATGTCGAGCAAGCCCACGAACTGTGAGAACACCAGCACTTTGTTGCCTTCCTCGATTAGCGGTTCGAGTGTTTCGATCAAGGCTTCCACCTTCGCGCTCGAAGCTTTTGAGTCGGGTTTCACCAGTCGCGGATGACAACAAATCTGGCGTAGCCGCAGGAGCGAGGTGAGGAAGTTAAACCGCTGTTTATTCAGCGCCTCCACGGTCTTCACGCCGAGCAGCATCGCTTGCGCGCGTTTGAGTTCGGCGCGGTAAAGCGTCTTCTGTTCGCCTTCGAGCTCGCAGAACAAATCTTCCTCCATGCGATCCGGCAGATCGCGTGCGACCTGTGCCTTGGTGCGGCGAATGAGGAACGGCCTCACGCGTGCGGACAAACGCTGGCGCGCGAACGGATCACCCTTCGCATCATACATCCGCCCGAACTCCGCGCGACTGCCGAGCGCGCCGGGCATCGCGAAGCTCATCAAACTCCACAGATCGAGCAGGCGATTCTCAATCGGCGTGCCGGAGAGAATGAGCCGGTGTTCCGCGCGCAGGGACTTCGCCACCATCGCGGTCTGGGAGGATGGATTCTTGATGTATTGACCTTCGTCGAGAATGACGACATGAAATTTTTCGCGTACGAGGTCTTCGCCTACGACCCGGAGCTGGCTGTAATTCAGGACATGCAAGTCTGCCGTGTGCAACATGCCGGGGAAGGATTTGAGATCGCTCGCGCCCCAGACGCGGACTTTGAGCGTGGGATAAAAATGTTCCGCTTCCGCGCGCCAGTTGTCGGCCACGGATTTGGGGCAGACGACGAGGGAGGGGCGAGGAACAGAGGGTGGAGGTCGGAGGTCAGAGGTCGGAGACTCAGCTTCTGACTTCTGACTTCCGGCTTCCGACTTCTGCTCTCCGCTTTTCCGCAACCACGCCAGCCACGCGAGCGTCTGCACCGTTTTCCCCAGCCCCATGTCATCGGCCAGAATGCCGCCGAAACGATTCGTGCTGAGATACGCAAGAAAGTGAAAGCCTTCGAGTTGATACGGACGCAGCGTGGCCCGAATCTCAACCGGCAAGTCTGGCGTGACGCGCGCTTGAATCTCCGTGACGCGCCGCTCGATGCGGTCGCACGTTTCCGCAGGCAGAAATTTCCGCGACGCCTTGTCCGCGAGTTGCAACGCGTGCAGCCGCTGCGGTTCACTCGTCAGTTCGTGCGGCGTGAGGCCGAGGCGCGCGAGTTCTTCGTCCTCTTCCTTGCTCAACGTGAACTCCAGCTTGCGCCAGCCTTTGTCGTCGAGCCGCACCCACTTGCCCTTGGCATCGAGCAGCAACTTGATCTCGGCCTTCGTGAGCGTCACGTCGTTCACGTCCGCGATCACCTGAAGGTTGAACCAATCCATCCCGTCTTCGGTCGCTTCGAGCCGGATTTTTCCTGCGACTTCTGCGTTCTGGAACGACGCCAGTTCGCCGCGCAGTTCGATGCGTGTGCCCGGCGGTTGGGCTTTGAGAAATGGAACGAATGTCTCGGCGAACTTCTTCGTCAGCTTCAACGTCCAACGCTGCGCGCCGTATTCCCACTTGAAGCCGGCATCTTCGAGCGTCGGAAGCAAACCGCCGAGCGCGGAACGATCCATCCGCCGCAACACATTCTTGGGTGGCTCGAATCGCGATTCTGATTTTTCGGTCGCCATCCAGCCATTGGTGTTCAGACGCTCGACAAATTCTCCGTCGTCCGACGCGCCCATCACATCCACATAACAATGTTCTACTTCACTTCCCGCGTACGGCTTTCTGACTTCGGCGACGATGCACGGCAAAAGCTTGATCGTCTGCACGCGCTCGGCGAGACGCGGCGGCGGTGCGACTTGCAAACGATCTGCCAGTCGCAATCCGCCCGCCGACTCAAACGCTTTCGCAGGAATCAGCGTCGGCTTATCGAGCGACATCAACTGCGGCTCAAACGGCGGGCCGTTGAAGACACCGAGCGGCGTGAGATACAGCACGGGCTTTGTTGCCGTAACGAACCAAACTTCCGGCAACGGCTCGCCGCTGGCGCGTTTCAGCGAGAACGAATAGTCGCCGTCCTTTTCTTCCGGTTGCCCAACTTGCCAGCGAAGCGGAGCATCGTGAAAGACAAGCGGCTCACCGTCGTCACCTACGAGCAACGGACGCAGATTCGACTGACGCAACCACCGCGCGGCCTGCGTCATCATCCACTCGTCGGTGTATTTCAACGACGTGGAGTAAGACACGAGAGACTTGTTGAAGAACGGCTGCCACAGCAACGTTGCTTCTGGCGAAAGTCGCGAAGCGTGAGCCGTATCAAAGCTCTGATGCTTCCGCGCTTTTATTTCTTTCCACTCGCCATCGGCTTCACGCCACTCGAAACACGCCTCCTTCGAATCGAACCGCAAACGAAGCTCCACCTGCGAATTTGCTTCCGGTGTTTCCGCGCGTTCAGCCACAGGTTCGCCCAACCGCGACAACGTTTGATTCCAACGTTCGATGTCCAATCCGCGTTGATGCTTTTGCATCTTCTTTCGCGCTTCATCTAGGTCGGTGAACGGATCGAGAAAATCCGGGATCGCTCTCTTCAACTTCTCCGTGATGTAGAGCGCGAGATAATTCCAGAACTCCTGCTCCGTGCGCGGCGGGGTGGGATACATCTCCAGTCGCTGCCAATAGCCGCCGGAACTCCGCAGACCAAGCACTTCGAGCGCGGAGACGTAGAACAATCCGCCGCTCTGAGATTGGCGGAACAGATTGTGGACGTTGAAAAGATAGCTCGATTCCTCGCGCGTCAGTTTGCGATCCAACTTGGATTTGACCATCTCACCGAAAGTTGCAGGAGGACCAACCGGTTTGGAAATGGAAGTAACTTTCCCCGCCGTAGCGCTCAACGTCTGAACCGAAGCATTTGTGTGTTCAATCAGAAGTTGTTTGAACGCGGCGTAGGCGTGCTTGCAGTTAGACTCCATTGGACAACTGCAATCGCCAACCCATTCGCCTTCGTCGTATGACAACAACACTTCATAGGATTCGCCGCCCAAGACAATGGCTTCATAACAAGTGCCGGGATTGTGACACGACAACGATTCGACTGCGCCTTGCCGAAAATACTGCTCGCCCTTTTTCTTCGTGCGCGAATCGAATGAGTTCAAATAGCGACCGCCTGCGACAGCATCAAACCCTTCAAAATCTTCTGCTGCAAGTGGCATGTCGGTCAAAGAATTGGATCAAGCCATCGCGCGGGCGATGGAGTTCCACCATGGGTCATGCAGTTCAGTGAGTGGGGCGGAGAATTCGCCGCCGGCGGTTTTTACCGTGAGTTTGTCGCCGCCAACTTTGCCGATCTGAACGGCTGGCACGCCCATGAGCTTGGCGCGTTCGACGACTTTCACGGCGTCGAGCGGTTTGCAGGAGATGACGATGCGCGATTGCGTTTCGCCGAATAGCAGGGCGTCGAGACGAGTCGTCCCTTGCTCCGTAGCAGCCGACGTGAGTCGGCTCTGATCAGCTTCGGATTTTGAATGGAGCGGACTCACGTCCGCTGCTACAGCCGAGAGATCAATCGTCGCGCCGATGAGGCGCGGCGTGTCGCGGGCGATGAGCTGGCTGATGCAGCTTTCCGCGAGCGCGACGGCGAGGCCGCCTTCGCTGCAATCGTGCGCGCTCTTCACGAGGCCGGATTGGATCAGGCCGATGAGCGTGGTGTGCAGCGTCTTGGCGACTTCGAGGTCACAACGCGGCGGCGAACCATTCTTCTTGCCGTGGACGACCTGTAGATACGCGCTGCCGCCGAGACCGAAGATCGGATCGGCTTTGTCCACGACTTCGCCGAGGAGGATGATGGCGTCGCCTTCGTCCTTGAACCATTGCGTGGTGACGTGCTCCAGCTTTTCGATGAGGCCGACGACGGAAATCGTGGGCGTCGGATCAATCGGGCCGGCGGGGCTTTGATTGTAGAGCGAGCAATTGCCGCCGGTGACGGGCGCGTTGAAGGCTTTGCAACCTTCCGCCAGGCCGCGCACGGATTCCTTGATCTGCCAGAATAGTTCGGGCTTGAGCGGGCTGGGCATGTTGAGATTGTCCGTCGCACCGAGCGGCAACGCGCCGGAGCAAGCGAGATTGCGGCACGCTTCGGCCACGGCGATTTTCGCACCTTCGTAAGGATCGAGATAAACGTAACCGCCGTTGCAATCCACGGTCATGGCGATCAACTTCTCGGAAACTTTCGGGTCGCCGACTTTGGCGGCGAGTTCCGCGCTCATCACGGGCAAAGAATCCGTCTTGATGCGGATGACCGCCGCGTCACTGCCGGGCAACACCACTGAGCCGTCGCGCACTTGATGATCGTATTGGCGATACACCCAGTTCTTCGATGCGATGCTCGGCCACGCGAGGAGCTTTTTCAAATCG
>JANPGI010000431.1:0-5909 GCA_031423875.1 Verrucomicrobiota bacterium
CCGGCGCGCACGGAGTGACGCGCCGGAACTTGGTCTGGTAGAAAGCGGCGCGCACGGAGTGACGCGCCCTACCCGCCAAGCTCAATTCGTGTTCATTCGTGTTCATTCGTGGTTCGCTTTCATCGGGCCGTCCAGGATTTCCTTGGTCACTGCGATGGCCGTGCCGTGCTTCGTTCCTTTCGGAAACGAAATCTTCGACGTGACATCCTCCCAAGTCTTCAAATCCTTCGAGCGCATCGCCTCGTAACGCCGGTCGCGATATGCGTCGAAATAAACCAAGAACTCATTCCCGATCCGCAGCGCACTCGGCCCTTCCACCCAGTCCCGCGTGAACGGTTCACCCGCCGCCGTGAACGGCCCCGCGATGTCGTCGCTCGTTGCGATCCGCAGATTCTTCTTCACCGGATTGCGCGTCTCGTCCTTCACGATGAGATGATGCTTCCCGCGCACCGACAGCATCGTCGCATCAATCACGTTGAAACCCGGATCGTAAAACAACTTCGTCGGCGTGTAGGTTTTGAAGTCCTTCGTCGTCGTGGCGTACATGCGGTGGTTATATCTGTCATCCCCACCGCCCGCCGTTTCGAGGAACTTGTTCGTGATAGTCGTCGCCCAGAAGATGATGAACTCGCTGCGCTTCCTGTCCCAGACGATCTCCGGTGCCCAGCAATTGATCGCCGCCGGTTCATGCGCCATGACGGGGATTGCCTGCTGTTCCGACCAATGGATCAAGTTCGACGACGAAGCATAGCCGATGGTCACGCCCTTCCATGCTGTCGTCCAAACCATATGAAACAGTCCATCCGGCCCCCGCAACAGACACGGATCGCGCATCAGCTTTGACTCGCCAACGAGCGGCGTGAGAAAACTTTTTCCAGCGTTTAACGCTTCCCACTTGTACCCATCCCCACTCCACGCTAGATGCAATCCGTCCTGACCGTTGTCCACGAAGTAGGAGAAAAGATAAGCCCTATCCAAGTCCGTCGGAGCGGCAGCGCCGAGCGCAGGCGCGCGCAACCGCTCGCCGGAGACGCGATACAACGCCGCACCGTGCGACGGAACTTCAATAGAAAATTCGCCATCGAACTTGCCGAGGTCTTTCTGCGTCCAGAGATCGCGGAATCGGCAACTACTGTTGAAACCAAGCTCTGACAATTTTACGATGATCTTTTCCGGTGCGCGATTCGTCCCGGCGGCGCGCGTGTTGAACACAGCCACGTATTTGTCCTTCAACTCCGGCGTGTCGGCAATCCACGCGATCAGTCCATCCTTGTTGAACAACTGCTTATTGCCCGTGCTGCGCTGGTTCACCGCCAGCACTTCATCATTCGTCAAAAGCGACAACGTGAAGTCGTCGAGCTTGGTCATGTCACCACCCATGATGAGTGGCGAGCGCGCGATGCTCCACAACGTCATCAGAGTGAACTGTTCGTCGCGCGTGAATTTGGTGGGTTTGCCGAAACGGATCTTGCCCAACGGCAGCATGTCCGCGTCCGGCCAATGTCCCGGCCCGATGAATGGCGACCACTTGCGCAACCGCTCGAACTGGTCGTACAGCAACTTCCAGTCGTCCCAGAAATCATCGCTGATGCGCCACATGTTTCCGTTCTGCGATGCGTGTGAGCCTTCCGGCAAGGGCGTTTCTCCTGGAGAAAAACTCAACAACATCGGTCGCCCTGTGCGATCAATCGCTTTGCGAATGCCCTCGATCTCAGCGCGGTTCTTTTCGTAAGGCCGACTGAGATCGTCCACCTTCACGAAGTCCACGCCCCAGCTTGCGATGAGTTGGAAAACGGAATCGTAGTATTCCTGCGCGCCGGGCTTGGCCATATCCACGCCAAACATATCGGGATTCCAAGCGCAAATGCTGTTCGTGTTCGCGATGTCCTGCGCACGGAACTTTGTTCCTTTGATCGGCGTATTCGCCACGACCGCCTGACGCGGGATGCCACGCATCAGATGGATGCCGAACTTCAAGCCTTTGCCATGCACGTAATCCGCCAACGCCTTGAAGCCAATGCCATTTGCCGCTGAAGGAAAACGATTCGTCGCAGGAAGCAAACGCCCAAAGTCATCCATGGTCAGTGCCGCGTTCTTGCGATAATCAAAACTGTTCGCCGCCGGCTCATACCACTGGATGTCCACGACCACGTATTGCCAGCCGTGTGACTTGAGCTTCTCCGCCATCACGTCAGTTTGCGCTTTCGTCTGTGCTTCGGTAACGGTCGTGGCGAAACAATCCCAACTGTTCCACCCCATCGGCGGCGTTTGCGCCCACAAAAGGAAATCATCTTTCGGCGGCGCACTCGCGGACGGGAGAAGATATTTCGCAAGCGAGTCGTCTTTTAATCCGCGCACCCCCTCCGTCACCATCGCCGCATTCAACTTTGCACCCGCAAGCGTCGTGTGTGTGTGATCGCCGGGACGGAAGAACATTGAAGCCACGACAGGCTGGCCGATCTGCTCGTAACGCAACGCGACGATTTCATTCAAATCCAGAAACGCTGCTCCGCCCTGCTCTGCCGCGTCTTTGGCAAATTTCCCGTAGCCAGATGACTCGCGCCCAACCTTGCCGTCTTTCCATATGTTGCGAGGGATCTGCGAGATGACGATGGGCGTCGCGCCCTTCCCCTTTGCGCCGGAGATGTATTGCCGCAGATACCAGCCGTAAGTCTGCACGACCTCCACTTTGCCCGCGCTGTTGGTGATCGTCTGAGTTTCGTCGCCATCACCCTTGAGCGAGCCGCGACCACGATTGCCCGTCAGCCCGCCACCATCATTGTGACCGAACTGCATCATCAAGAAGTCGCCGGGTTGAATCTGCTTCAACACTTCATCCCAACGCCCTTCAGTGAAAAACGTGCGACTGCTCCGCCCGCCGATGGCGCGATTTTCCACCCGGATTTTTTCCGCATCAAAGTGCGCGACGATCAGACTGCCCCAACCCCACATCGCATCCACGCCGCGTCCGCTGCCGTTGCGCACGGTGGAATCGCCGATGAGCCAGAGCGTGGGACGGGAGTTGGTTTCTGCGCCGAAGGAGTTAAAAGCTGCCGAATGAAAGCACCAAGCACCAAGCACCAACATCCAGAGAACATTCAAGCTCCAACAGCCAAACACCGCAGCAAATAGGTTGAGTGAAGTCGCGCAGCCAGAGCTTGGTGATTGGAGTTTCTCTGGAGCTTCACCCTTACCCGCCGCTCTTCGGGCTGGGGTTGGATTGTTTTCTGGAGAAGCTGTCGGCAGGGGTAGGGATAGTTTTTCCATTCACTTTGACATTGTTGAATTTCAGACCGGTTGTGTTACGCACAGTGAAAGCGTTTTTCGCCCGGATGTCCACATTCTCCAACGTCACATCGCGCAACGGACTCTCCGGCAATCCCACGAGACTTCCAGCGGAGACGGAATTTCTCGCGGTCAGATTTCGCACCGTGATGTTGCGGAACACCGGCGTGCCCTGCTCCACTGGCGCGGGTGTGCGAAATTCCTCCGGCAACCACGTCGTGCTGAAGGCCTCCATGTTGAAGTTGAACACGCGCGCGATGCCCTCCGCCACGATGTTCTCATAAATGATGTTCTCCACCACGCCGCCACGACCCATTCGCGTTTTGAATCGCACGACTTCGCCGCAGCCATTATCCGCGCGACAATCTGAGACGCGCACGTTGCGGATGCCACCTGCCGTTTCGCTGCCGATCACCACCAACCCAGCCGCACGCCCCACGCGACAATTGCGGATGACGACATTCTCCGTCGGACGGTTCACGCGCAATCCATCCGCATCGCGACCCGCTTTCAGACAGATCGCGTCGTCATCACACTCGATATCGCAATCCGCGATCAAAACATTCCGTGTCGAATCAATATCAATGCCGTCTGAACTCGCAGCCTTCACCGGCTCATGCGGCGCGCGAATGGTCAACTTGCGGACTTCCACATCATCGCAGTAAGTAAGCTGTAGATTCCAGAAGGCGGAATCCTTGAGCGACAGATCGCGCACGACGACTTTGCGCGAGTTGATGATGTGAACGAGGCGGGGGCGCGGCACTTTGAAATGCGGATCAACGCCATTTTTCTCCGCCGCACGCGCAGTCCAATATTCCGTCCACCAACGCTCGCCCGATCCGTCAATCGTCCCTGAACCGGAGATCGTGAGATTCGTCACGCCGTCTGCGTTGACGAGAGCAGCGGGCCATTTCATCTCCAATCCGGCGATGCGTGTGGCGATCCACGGATAATCGTTCGTGTTCTGCGAACCTTTCAACACCCCCCACTTCTCAATGCGAAGATCAACGCCCTGCTTGAGAAAGATTGAACCCGTGACAAACGTCCCGCGTGGCACGACAACCACACCACCGCCGCTCGTCGCGCAGGAATCAATGGCGGATTGGATTGCAGATGTGTTGAGCGTTTTGCCGTCGCCGATCGCGCCATGATCGGAGATGACGAGGCGTTGGCCGGCGGGGAGAAACGATACCGAGAACAATAATAACGCGACGGCGAGGGACAGCGAATGGGTAGAAGTTGTCGCGCTGCGACAAACCCGCCGCGTACCAGCGGCGGAACAAGCGCGGCGAATCATGCGCGCGAAAATGTCCGTTGCGCCGCTGAACGCAGCGCGACGAGTCATACCACTCTGACGATTCCCCCTCATCGCACGACCTCCCCAGGCTTGAGGGGCACAACCGCCGTCAACGTCACGGGGCCGAGCAATCCTGCATCCGCCAGCGGCCAGTTCGACGCGTTGAATGGCTTGTAGTCCTGATTCACAAAATTGATGTCATGAAAGTTCTGCCACTTCACGCCGCGCCGATCCAGATCACGGATGCGATTAGCCGATGTGCTGGTGACTTCCACTTCGAGTTCGTTGCCCATGGGTTTCAGATTGTCCACCGTCACGCGATACGGCGGGATCAACAGTGTGCCGAAACTTTTTCCGTTCAACGTCACACGCGCGCTTTGAGCTACGTCCCCGAGATCGAGTGAGGCTATTTTGCCAACCTGCACCGAAGCGTCGAACTTGAGGGTGTATCGCGCCGTGCCTGAAAAACTTTTTGCCACATCGCCACCAAGTTCCGTCCACGACGCGAGATGATGCGTTGAAAGCGACGGCGGCAGCGCAGGCCCGCCGGAAATGAAATCAACCTTCCAATGACCGACCATCAGTTCACTGGATTCCGCCCGGCGTGCGTAGCTCCAATTAGCGTCCTTCGCCGCACGGTTCATCGTCCGTACGATGATGGATTCGCCGGGTTGAAGCTGAACAAAGACTTCAACACCAGCCGTCGTGTTCCGCAATGCGCCGTTACCCGTGCGACCACTCATCGCATCCATCAAGACGACAGAGCGTGCGGCAGTCGCGAGCGGCAGCCAGCCTTCGATGGCGCGTTCACTGCGATTGGCGATGAAATAATTCCGCCCACCATCAAACGAGCGGCGGATATAAAACAATCCTTGATGATCCACCATCGTCTCACGCGCGACACCGGCTTTTGCGAGCGTAGATTCAACGTCGCCCACAAAGATGCGGCCCTTGCCGACTTGCGTTCCACTCGGCGCAACAGAGATTTCATCGAGCAGTTTTTGGAAAGTGCCGCGTCGCTTTTCCAGATCGCCCAGACCGGGAACGTCTTTCGGCAAACCATCGGAGAAAATCACCGTCGCTCCCAGCTTCGCCAGCGAGACGAGTTTCTCCAACGTCGTCAGTGGCATCACATCGCACCGAGGCACGACGATGACCCGGTAGTTACCGCCAGCGACTTTGACATCGTATTCCAATCCTTGTAGCTGCGGACGTGAGTCCGCTCCATTTGAAACTGGCGGCTTGTTTTGAGCCGACTCACGTCGGCTGCTACGCTGAACGGTCGCGGCAGAAAGCTGACGATCCGAGACGTAATCAAACGCGAAGC
>JANPGI010000432.1:0-13124 GCA_031423875.1 Verrucomicrobiota bacterium
CCGCGTCCGGATGCAGATATAAACGCACAGGTCTGGACAGAGTTAAAGGAGAAGGCTTCTGCACATCTCACTATTTATTACACGAACCTTTCTGCGGACAACTTTTACTTCCTCACACCGTTGGAATCGCCTTCCGTGACCGAACGATTACAGAACCTCGTGGATCAAGTGGAGCAAGCTTTACCGAATATCCTTGGCCTGACGAACAAGATCACGGCGGTGCTGGGCAATACGGCCAATCTCACATCCAACCTCAACATCGTCGCAGAGAACATCCAGCCCGCCGTGGCGAATTTCTCTGCGCTCGCAGCGCAATTGCGCGGACCGGGCGCGTTCGGCGAATGGGCATTGGGCACGAACGGACAGAAGAACCTCGATGCGACACTGGCAAACGCAAACCAAACCATCTCGAACGTGGACACAAACTTGAACCAGTTGTTCGAGAATCTCGCGCTGTCACTCGACAACCTTGCTGGCATCACGAGCAACTTGAACGCGCAGGTTCAATCGAACACGAACATGCTGGGATCAATCTCGCAGGCGGTGGTGGATACGGACGATCTGGTGCAGGGCTTGAAGCGACACTGGTTGCTGCGCTCGGCCTTCAAGAAGAAGCCGGACGCAAAGACCTCTACGCCCACCGTTTCGCCGAAGCAAAGCGGGCGTTAAGATCACGCGCAATGCGTGATTCAGATATGCAGCAGGAGATAGATCAATCCGCTGATGCTGGCCGCAAAGAATCCTACGATGACCCCGTCCAACAGACCGAAACGGGATTGCGCGGAGTGATTTGCGGGGAGAAGAGACGGCTTCACATATTCGCCACTCTTCCGACTGACCTTGAATGTTAGCGTGCTCATGCCCGGTGTTAAGCACACCACGGGCCATAGAAGGGGCGTTGATTGGCCACGAACGGAGATTCGCCGGAAAGTTAAATTTGAGAAGTAGTTTCCTCAAAATGCACAGCTTGCCATCGGACAGCACCCTGCTATAAAAATGACAACAATGTCCCGTAAGAAACAATTGGTGGTCATTCTCCTCGCGACTCTGGTGATCACTTCGCTGGTGAGCCATGTCGTGGCGCGCGCTTTTCATATCCGCACACTGGCAGTGACACCGTTGAGTTTTGGTCCAACCAATCAACCTGTGGACGGCATCGTAGCTGGATCGTCGCTGATGTTTTACGGCGTTGGTTGGTCTGACATCGCAAAAACTATGGGCAAGCGGATGCTGGGCTGGGCTGTGCCTGCGGGTTCGGTGATCGAGATGGAGGTACTGCAATCTCAAGTTCCAGAGGCGCGCGTCACGTTTCTCGGCATTGGCGTCTCTGATCTCAATGAGAACTACGTGTCAGACTTCCGCGCAGAGATTGTTCCCATGCGCTCGGCGGTGAATGGTTTGTGGGCAGCCCGCACAGAGTGGCCGCTGGCGCGGCGCGTCATCTCGCAATACCCGTTGTCGTATCTGCGGATGCTGTTTCCAACTGCTGGACGCTCTACGACCATCATGGTCGGCGCGCGCGAAGTTCTGCGCTCGCTCCGTCCTTCAAAAAAATCAAACAGACCAAGTGAGCGCGCCGTCGTTGCGAGCGAGAGCAACGATCACAACGAAAACATCACGTCGTGGCCAGAGGCGCGATTGATACGGAACATCGGAGACATGCGTGCGAGTGCCGGAGGCAACTTCGCGTTCAACGGCCCGAAACGTGATGCGTTGTTTCGCTTCATGAAACGTGGCGACGAGCTGGGGAAGATGGTGATGCTGATCATGCCGTTATCACCCACGTATCAAAAAGAGTTCCTCACCGAAGCGGTGCAGCGGCAATTCAACGAGGCACTTGCCGAAGCGCAGAAAAAAACTCCTGACGCGCTGTGGATTCGCTTGGACAATGCGCCAGAGTTGAAGTCCAACGAACTTTACTGGGATCTTGTCCACCTCAATGCACCAGGACAGGCCATCGCCTCAAAGATTGTCCTCGAACAGCTCGCTGCCGCAGGAATTCGCTGAGATCAGCCGCCAGCCTGCGCCAGCTTCAGCACGATATTGTCGCACATGTGTCCGACGTTCTGAAATTTTTGGAGCTCCGCGAAGTTGAACTTGATCTTGAAGTGTTTCTCCACTGCCACCACGAGTTCAATGTGGTTCAGCGAATCCCAGTCCTGCACATCCGGCGCGCTCGTTTCGTACTTCAAGTTGATGGAATCGTTGTCTAACACGTCGCGGAAGATTCCAGTGACTTCCGTCAGCACTTGTTCAAATGTCTTTGCCATAATTTTTCTTCAGTCTGTCAGGCACGGCGGATGAATCAAAGGATTTCAGACGCGGCGTTGATTAGCAGGTTTGTACCGTTGATGTGCAATGGTGCGTTCAGGAAAAACTCCACGGTCTCAGCCACTTCGTTCGTCGTCAGCAATCGTTTCAACGGATGCTGGCTAGTCATCTGTTCCACGATGCGTTCGTCCGTGTCGCTCGTCAGCTTCGTCGCCATGAAGCCGGGCGAAATGCAATTCGACGTGATGCCAAACACTGCGTTCTCCGCCGCCCATGATTTCGCGAGTGAATGGAGATACGCCTTGGCCGCTGTGTATTCGGCGTAGCCTGCCGGTGGTCGCCCGGCAAGCGTAGCCGTGAGCATCGTGACAATCCGTCCGCCCTTTCTCTCGCGAAACTTTGTGATGACGCGCTGAGTAATCTCAACCGTCGGCAGAATGTTTTGTGCGAAGCCATCCTTGAAAACATCCAGTCCCATCCGGTGAAAATGCTTCTTCGTAATAGGCGTGGAGATGGCGTTGTTGACGAGCGCATCCAGGCCGATCTCATCAATCTTTTTCAGCAACGCTTCCATGTCGGCGGCGTTCTTGAAATCGCACTGGATGCCGCATGCGTTGGGAAACGCCTGTTCCAGTTCGCGCGCCCTGGCGGCGGAACTGTTGTAGGTGAACCAGACTTCGTGTGCCGGGTTTTGTGCCAGCCTGCGTGTGATGGCTTCGCCGAGACCTGACGCGCCGCCTGTGATGAGTATTTTCATAGCAGTCCTACGAACAATTTGCCTCTTGCGACCTTCACGTTGTTTTGGTTGATGAACTGGAAGCTGATCTCCGCCGTTTTCACCGACTCGTGAAAGTCTGCGATCTCTGCGTGCAGAGTAACAGTGTCGTTCAGGTAAACCGGCTTGTGGAATTTGATCTCCTGCGACTGGATCACGACTGTCTTCACCGGCAAACACTCGCCGACGAAGTAGGAGATGAAACCGTTCAGGATGTTGCCGTGCATGATTTTCCCGGCGAAACCTTTCGCACGCGCAGCGTCATCGCTCACATGATATGGGTTGCGGTCATTGAACGTCTGGATGAATCCGGAGTAAACCATTTCCGACACGACAAACTCGTGCGTGAACTTCGCGCCTGCGGGCAGCGGGCCAGTGGAAGAATGTTCTACTTCGGGCATATAAACACCTTGAAGTCCTCGCGCTGTTTCAGGTCGAGCGTCCACTTGTCGTTGTTCGCTGTGAAGCCCATTTGTAAATAGAGGTCTTTGACCATCGCGTTCTTCGACGTGGGAAGATACTCACCGATCAGCCTTTCAATTCCAGCATCGCGCGCGTGTGCGACCATCTGGTTGACGGTGAACTCTTCCATGCCGCGTTTCAACACGCGGCAACTCATGATCCATGTGTCAATGAACGCCGTCTTGTCTGGTTGCCGCTTCAGAATTACCAACGCAATCAATCCGTGATCGCCAAACTTGTCTTCGAGGTTGAACGAAAACGTGATGAACTCTGGCGACTGACTCATCGCCTGCACGTCGGCCTCGGTGTAACGAACCGTGCGCAGATTGAACTGGTTTGATCGCTGCGTGAGTTGCGCGATGCGAGGGACGTTAAAGTCGTCGAACGGTTTCACGACTGAAACCATTTCGAGACTCTTGAGATATTCGTCAATGTTCGTGAAGGATTTTTGCAGCTCCGTGCGCGCGACTTCCTGCTGATATTGCTTTGTGCGTTCTAGGTCTTCCTCGGAATACGAAGCCGTCTCAAACAGATTGAGCGAACGCAGAAACGAAACGTAGAGCGCCGGGTCTTCCGGCAATTCAGGCACGGTCACCGCCGGTAGATGTTCACGAACCAGATTCCGCTCGAACGGATTGTCGTCCACGAACACCATCGAATCGAAGCCGATGTTCAGTGTCTGCTGGATGAGTTTGATGTTGTCGGCTTTGTTGTTCCAGTTGGCGACAAACACGGCGATGTCATCGAGGCGCAGCGTCATCTCGGGATGATCGCGAAACGGTTTCTTCGCCGTCTCCTCTTCGTTCTTGCTGCACACCGCGAGGATGATTCCACGCTGCTTGAGTTCGCGCGCCCATTCCTGCAACGCATCGAACGCGTGCCCCATGCCCAGCTCTCCGACTTGTATTCCCTCAATTCCATCATCTCCGATCACACCGCCCCAAACCGTGTTGTCGAGATCGAGGATCAAACATTTCTTGAAGTTCCCACTCACGGCCTTGATGACATCCGTGACGGCTTTCGCGACCAACGGCAGAAACTCGAGCGCGAACGCGACCTTCGACATCACATAAAGTCTCGGATCATGCGCATTCGCATAACCAACGTGACTCGCCAGTGCCGCGATGTCGGCGATAAACACCTGCTTGTGCTCTTGCGCCAGAGTCATCAAACCGCAGTTCAGCTTCCGCAGTTGAAACAGGAATGAAGTCGGCGCTCGGTTTGCGAAATTACCAAACACGCCGTCGTTGAGTTCGACAAGATTGAACTGGATGATCTTCGCCTTGCTGTTTATCGCGATGGTCTGCCACCAGTTCTTGAGTTCTGACAAAATCTGATCGGCAAACTGCGACTTGGCTTTCGGATCGAGATGGGCGAAACGCTTCCAAATTTTTTCCGACGAGAGATACAGAACGACGAACTCAGGATTCGAGTGATACAACTCGCTGCTAGGATCGAAAATCTGCCGGTCCAACTGATCATAGTCCGCCTCGAAGATTTCAAAGTTGATCTTTTCCTCGAAGCCGTGACCTCGGATGGCCTTGGCCAGAAACTGCGTCGCCGAATCTCCCAGCAAAGCAAGCCGCCGCACCGGCAGGCAGGAAAAATCCTTGGTCAAATTGCGTTTGAGGTCTTTGAAAAACATGGCGACAAATCGCGATCAACGTAACTAGAACTGAAAATAAATGAAAGGCGAGGCATCGGTCGCGCCGAGTAAGACCAACAACAATAATAACGCGGAGTAGCCAGCAATCCGCACGGCCAAAGATTTCTGCGGCAGTTCCAGTGCGAGATTCCGGTCTTTGCGAACGAGCAGATGCACGACAAACACCGCCGCGACTGCTGCGAGGATGAACGGTGAATTCAACCTTGTGCCACCATGTTCCCACGCGAGGACTCGTTTCAGATACAAAAAAGCATCGCCGATTGTCTGTGCGCGAAAGAAAACAAACCCGACAAGCACAACACCAAGCGTCAGCAAGTGTGCGCAGATCGTCACCGGGATTTTTACCGCGAGCTTCTTCTTCCATGGTTTTAGCGGATCCCAAACTGTCCAAAGCTTGTGAATCACCAGCGCCAATCCGTGGATACCACCAAAAATGACGTAGTTCCAACTCGGCCCGTGCCAGAGCCCGACGAGCAACATCATGAGGAAGATATTCGTGCAGACGCGCAGGTTCGGATATGGATTGTTCCTCGTCGCCATCTCCAGTGGCAGGAAAAGATAATCGCGAAACCATTTCGAAAGCGTCATGTGCCAGCGTCGCCAGAAATCCGTGATGGAAGTTGCGCTCAAAGGCATCTGGAAATTCTCCGGAAGTTTGAAACCCAGAATCCGCGCAAACCCAATCGCCATCGCCGAGTAGCCCGCGAAGTCGCAATAAATCTGCACGGTGTACCCCATCAGTCCTGCGAGTAGCGTCACCGCGTCGAACTGTTGCGGCGACGCAAACGTCTGCGCCACCGGCGCGGCGATCTGATCTGCGATCACCAGCTTTTGCACCGCGCCGATCAAGACATACGACAAGCCGATCTCAATGTCTTCGGCGGACGCACGGACGCGTTCCTTGAATTGTGAGATCAATTCCCCGCTGCGCACGATCGGCCCGGACAATAGTTTCGGGAAGAACGTGAGGAACAACGAATAGTCTCGCGCACTGCCGCAGACTGGAATGCGTTCGTAATACACATCCAGCACGTAACCAAGGCTCGCGAACGTGTAGAAGGAAATCGCCGGAGGCTGCACGATGTTCAGGTGCGGAATCGTGAGGTTGATTCCCGCGAGGCCAAGCAATGCCGAAATGTTCTCCAGCAGAAAGTTGCTGTATTTGAAAAAACAAAGCAGTCCGAGGCTGACCGTCATGCTGAGAATCAACAGCCGCTTGCGGAGTTTTGCATCGGTCGTTTGGCCGAGCTTTCGCGCGATGGAAAAATCCACAAGTGCGGTCAGCCCGATGAACACGACACAGGGCAGGCTCCAACTGACATAGAACGCGAGGCTGGCCAGCAGCAGAAACCACTTGTCCGGGCCGAGGCTTTTCAGACAAAGCCTGACTAGCACGACAACCACGAAGAACAGGATGAACTCGAAAGAAGTGAATATCATTCTTCAGACTGATTCGTCGGCAATGACGGTTAGACCTTCTTTTCCAAAATGAAATTCCCGAGCGCGAGCGTGTCGAGGCCGTTGTCGTAGAAACAACGGATTGCGTCACGGGGATGATTCACAATCGGCTCGCCCATCACGTTGAACGACGTGTTCAGCAGCACAGAATCGCCGGTGAGCTTCTCGAATTCGTGTAGCAAGCTCCAAAACTTGGGCGCGAACTCCTTTTTCACGGTCTGCGGACGCAATGTGCCGTCTGCGTGAACCACCGCTGGCACGCGTTTGCGTTTGGCTTCCTTGCAGGTGAAGGACGTGATCATGAAAAACTCGTCGCGGGCGTTTTCCAGATAATCTTCCTTCCGTTCCCAGAGCAGTGACGGACAGAACGGGCGGAAACCTTCGCGGAATTTCACGCGGGCGTTGATGATGTCCTTGTATTCGGGTTTGGCGGTGCTCATCAGGATGGAGCGTGCGCCAAGTGCGCGTGGCCCGCTTTCCATGCGGCCTTGGAACCACGAGCAGATTTTGCCCTCGGCAAGTTTTCCCGCCATGTGTTCCGCCACGTTGTCCACGCGCTTGTATTCAATACGACGCAGCTTGAGTGTTTCCTCAATCTCTGTGTCCGAGTATTCCGGCCCCCAATACAAATCCTCGATCGGATGAATCGGCGCGTCTGGGTTCGCGGCAAAATAGGCGTGGAGCGCGGCGCCGACTGCGAGGCCGGAGTCGCCTGGATTTGGATAGGTGTGATGCTTGGCGATCTTGCCGGATTCCCAAAGGCGTTGATTCAATTTCACGTTCAACATCACGCCGCCAGCAGCGGAAAGATTCTTTGTTCCTTCGCGTTCCATCCACGGATAGATGATCTGCTTGGCTTGTTCTTCGAGAACGCGCTGACCTTCGGCGGCAATGTGTTCTGCGCCGTGTTTTTTGACCAGATCGCGGATTTCGTAGGCTTCGTCGAAGTGCCATTGGATCGCGCCGCCTTCGTTCCACGTGGCGTTACGCCCGAAGTCATGCGGTTCAACCATCTCGCCATTGCGATACTTGGGAGTGAACTTATCCAGCACTCCCTGGCACTTGGTGTAATCGCCATAAGGTGCGAGACCCATCGTCTTGCCTTCACCGTCGCCGTGCCACCAACCAAGGCCTTCGGTGACGTTGCTGTAAAACCAGCCGAGCGAACCTGCATTGGGAAAGGTGTGCAGCTTGGCTATCTTTCCATTCTCGCCACGCCATAATCCGCCAGAGATGCCATCGCCAGACCCATCAATCGTCACGATCAGTTGCTTGTCGCGATTGCCGCTCGTGTAATACGCCGAAGCCGCGTGCGCGAGGTGATGTTCGACATGAATGATTTCAGTGCGCGGATGCAGAGGAAAATTTTTAACGTAGAGCGGAGGCTTGATCATCGGCTTCTTGAGCAACTTTTGAACATGCTCGAAGAGTTGGCGTTTGCGGGTGAATTTCTCTTCCTTTGCGCCCTTGAGATCGAAGAGAAAGTTCAATTGCGGCATTGAACATTTCGCTGGCACTGCCACAGCATCCAGATCCGCCATCGTGAGATTTTGTGACTTGAGACAATACTCGATCGAATGGATAGGCAACCCGGCAAAGTGTTTCATGCGCGTGAAGCGCTCTTCCGCAACGTCGGCGACGATGCGTCCATCTATGATGAGTGCCGCGCTGCTGTCGTGCCCGATATGTATGCCAAGAATATTCATTGTGATGGAAAATTTAACTTACAGAAGCGAAGAGAAAACGCCGCACAAACTGTACGGCAAAAGGCGTTGTGTCTGTCTGAGTGAAACGTGCATTGTGTGGCGAAGAGTCATCCAGCAATCACTGCAAATCAACGCCAAAATCTGTCGTTTCCAATTTCAGGGAGCTTGTTCACGACAATTGTTATTCTTGCGGGAAGCGGTTTCGCTCGCAAAACTGTCTCATGCAAGAAGACAGTTTTTTCCGCCGCGCCCTGATTTGCATTAGTTTGATGCGTCAAAGCTTGCTCAGTTCGTTTTGGTTGTTCGAAGCACGATTGCGCGGACTGGAATTGGGCGAGGGCATCGTCTTTAACGGACGACCGTATCTTTATCGCTTCGCCGGATCAAAAATCATTCTCGGTGATCGCATCTGCCTCAACAGTTCACTTCGTAGCAATCCCATCGGATGTTCGCGCCCCGTTTCCCTTCGCACCATGCGGCCTGGAGCGGAAATCATTCTAGGCAAGGGCGTCGGATTGAGCAGCACGGCGGTTTGTGCAGCGGTGCGAGTGGAGATAGGAGAGGGAACATTCGTCGGCGCGGACACGTATATCTTCGACAATGACTTTCATGCGCCCACGGGGGAATGGAGCTGGGGTGATTTTTCACCTGACAATCCTAAGCCAGTCATCATCGGGCGCGGCGTGTTTATAGGTGCGCGTGCCATCATTCTCAAGGGTGTGACTATTGGAGATCGCGCAATTATCGGGGCAGGTGCGGTCGTGAGCAAAGATGTTCCTGCGGGACAAATCGCGATCGGAAATCCTGCCCGTGTAATTGCAGGCAAATCTTAACTTGAAACCTTACCTCCGTTTATTCCGTTTGAATCAACCGAGCTGTTGTCGGCCAACATCGCTGCGATGTTAATCTCAAGAACTTCCATGTCCTGCTTCCCAATTATTTTATGCTAGTCCTCTGGATCTGTCTTTGTGCTTTCTTGAATTGTTTAGGCTGGCTGCTCTCGGCACTGCACCAGTTGAATCGGGCAGGGTATCTGGTGGCGTTGGTTTTGGCGGTGCTGGTGTGGGCAGGTGTCCAACGCATCGGTGGAAAAAATCTGACACCACAATTCCGATGTCGCCCGCGCTGGCATCGGTTCAAGCGGGCTTTCCCTTTGATGTTTTTGTGTCTAGCGGGGCTGGCGATCTTGGGCGGCATCATCCATCCGCCGAGCAATTACGACGGACTGGCCTATCGAGTTCCGCGTTCGCTGCACTGGCTGGCCGCAGAGCAGTGGCACTGGATACACACAGATTTCCCGCGCTTGAACACTCGCGCGACGGGGTTCGAGTGGCTTTCAACTCCCTTGGTTGCCTTCACTCAAACAGATCGCTCAATCGTCCTCATCAATGCGATCAGCTATCTGTTCCTTCCCGGTTTGTTTTTCAGCGTCCTGACCCGCATGGGGGTGAATCGTCGAGTGGCCGCCACCTGGATGTGGTTGTTGCCAACCGGCTATTGCTATCTCTTGCAGGCTGGCAGCATCGGCAATGACATGATGGGAAGTTTTTATGCGCTGGCGGCGGTGAGTTTTGCTTTGCGTGCGCGGTCGGGTCGTTCGCCTAATGACTTTTGGATTTCGATCCTTGCGGCAGGGCTGCTGAGTTCAGGCAAGACCAGCAATCTGCCGTTGCTGTTGCCGTGGCTGATCGCGATCGCGCCAGCATGGCGGACGGCGTTACAGCGACCGCTCATCACAGTCGGCATCTGTCTGGTGGCGGCAGGTTCTTCTTTCCTGCCCATTGCGGCGATCAACACAAAACATGTAGGCGACTGGACCGGACTTGCGGCGGAAGGATTACAACTGACACGCGGAGAACCAGCCGTGCGCGTGGCGAACAACACAGTGCTGCAAGTGATCCAGAATTTTGTCCCGCCGATCTTCCCGATGGCTGAAGCGTGGAATCGTTCTGTGGTCAAAATCATTCCGGCGGATTTCGCAAAACGAACCGCTGCTGACTTCGAGCCTGCTGGCGCGCAGTGGCAATTGGGTGAGATGCAAGTGGAAGAAACCGCCGGACTGGGCTTTGGGATCAGCGTCCTTCTCGCAGTTTCTGTCGGTGCAGGTTTGGTATTCCGTCGCAAATCTTCGAAGCGAGATTGGTGGCTCACGTTACTTTTGCTCGCACCTTGGGTGTCGTTTCTCGCCTTCATGCTGAAATCCAACCTCTCCACTTCAGCCCGGCTTGCTGCACCCTATTACGGATTGCTCGTCCCCCTTTTGTTAGTTATCGCGGGGCACGAGTGTTTGGTGCGCGCTCATTGGTGGCGGCGGTTTGCCATGCTGTTGATGCTGCCTGCGGCCTTGTTGCTTGTCGTATCGCCGCCTCGACCGCTGTGGCCAGCCAAAACGATCCTCACAAAACTTGCGGATAAAGAGTCGCCCAACCCCTTGGTTCAACGCGCGCTCACGGTCTATTCGGTGTACGGGATGCGCGGTGATGGTTTCAAGCCGGTGCGAGAAAGATTGCCGTCAGATGTAGATCCATTGGGCTTTGTTGCCACGGATGAAGTTGAGACCTCGCTTTGGAAACCGTTTGGCTCGCGTCGGATTTTGCATGTCAAAGCCAACGACACGCGTACTCAACTCCAGGAACGCGGCATCCGATACGTTTTGGTCAGCACCGAAACGTGGGAGCGTTTGGGAAAGCAAAGCTTGGAAGCTTGGTTCGCCGATCTAGGTGCTGATGTGGTGGAGACATTCACCCCCAGATTGCGCGCGGGTAGAGAACCGTTCATCTGGTATTTGATCCGGCTTCGCCCTGCGAGTGAGGGCGCAACTAGGTCAAAGGAAGAAGTGCGTGAAACCGTCGGGGGTAACGGCAGATGACCACGGAACAACACAAAGAGTTGCCCTACCTCAAAAGCCTGGACGGCATTCGTGGGATCGCGGTCTTGTTGGTCATCATGATCCATTCCCACCTTTGCTCATTTGGTTGGGTTGGAGTGCAGATGTTTTTTGTGTTGTCCGGATTTTTGATCACAAGAATCCTTGCTTCTGATTCCGGCCAAGGCTTGAAAAGTTATCTGCTTCGTTTCTATTGGCGGCGCGGGCTGCGCATCTGGCCAGTCTATTTTGGATTTCTTGCAGTTTGTGTCGTCGCTTATTTTTTGGTGAAAATCCCGGAGTCAACGCCCACGGCGTGGCCTTGGCTGGTGACGTTCACTTACAATTTCGGTCGTTTCCTACCCGGCTTTGCCGACTCCAACTACTACGGTCATTTTTGGACTTTGTGTGTCGAAGAACAATTTTACTTGGTCTGGCCGTTCGTCGTTTTTTTCCTGTCGCCAGTCGCGTTGCGTCGGGTTGTGATAACCATGGTTGTCGCGGGGCCAGTGGTGCGATTTGTCAGTGGATTGTGTTTGGGGTCATGGCTTGAAACTCCGGCGCAGATCGCCAAGGCGGTCCATAGTTTGCCAACTTCTCACTTGGACGCTTTTGCTTTCGGCGCATTGTTGACCATGCTGCCCGCAAGATTGGGCGAATGGATGAGAAAGCGCGCCCTGAAAGTATTCTTGGCGATGTTGGCGGTGACTGTCATTGCCGGACTTGCCCACGCATTCATCTTGCAAGCCAATCACCTTAGTCCCGGATGGCTGGCGTTGGGTTATGGCGGAATGGCAGACTATTTCCAATACACGTGGACTTACACATTATTGAACGCGACAAGTGCCGCCCTTATTTTCTGCGCGCTTCAACCTACGGTCTTGCAACGATGGCTGACATGGCCGTGGCTTTCGCACATCGGGAAAATCTCCTATGGCCTCTATGTGTTTCATCTGCCGCTGATGCACATTTCACATTCGGTCTGGCCAGCGGGATACCACTCAGTGCAGGGGTTGACGCGATTCGCGATCTATTTTCTCGTAGCGCTTGGCCTTTCGACGTTGTCCTATCGTTTTTTTGAAAAGAGATTCCTTGGCCTAAAGGATTCTTTCTGGGGTAGGCGGATAACTGTGGCAACTAAACCACCAGTTTAATTACATCAACTCGTCCGGCTCACTTCCACACCCCAAGCTGAATCAATTCGAGCGTCGCGGTCTTCGTCCAATCGCCGCGATTGGCCTTCGGGCTGGCGGGGCTTGGATGCAGGACTTGCCCGACGCGAATCTTTGAGCCGCCCGCGACAATCTCCCCGCGTTCCTTGGCGAAACCACCGATGCCAACCAGCCATTCCGGTTCGAGAATTTCCAGCACGCGCCGCAGATGGTCGTCGCAAATGGTGAACAACCTATCGCGTTCAGTAGGGAAAAGTTTGTTCGGCGTGCGATTCAATCCGCTGGCTTCGAGAAATGCCAGCGGACAATAGTTCACCACGAAATGCTCGCCGAAAAAATTCTCCGGCGCACCGAAACGATCCGCACACAGCTTCCAAAACCGTCGCCCACTGACTTCGGAACGCGTGCAATCAAAACCAAGGATCGGTCGTTTGGGATGTTCCTTGGCGGGCTTTGCGATCGGCGTGCAGATGCCCATCCAGTCGCGAGCGGCGGCAATTTCGCCGAACGGAATGCCGATCTGCGCCATGCCGAACGGTCCTGGATTCATACCAAGAAACACGACGCGCTTCTTGCTGTTACCGAATCACCGCAAGTATTCCTCGTGCGCCGACCATGCGTAGGTGAGCGGATTGTAAACGTGCGTGACGGGCGGACGAAAGTTCAGCCGCTCCACCTGCGACGAAAGCTCGCGCGCGGCGGCGATGAGTTGTTTGCTGATGCTGGAAGGAGACTGTTTCAAAACGTG
>JANPGI010000433.1:0-1741 GCA_031423875.1 Verrucomicrobiota bacterium
GGCCCGCGCAGTCGCGTGATTTCCAATCTGCGCATCCTCGGTCCGTGCCGGAGTCTGAATCAGGTTGAACTCGCTTACACAGACGCCATCGCGCTCGGCTTCGATATTCCGTTGCGTGCGTCTGGCGACATCAAAGGCACGCCCGGCGCAATGCTCATGGGCCCGAACGGATTTTTTGAAATGCCTGATGGCGTGATCCGCGCCTTGCGTCACGCGCACCTGAGTCCGACCGATGCGGACTTCTGCGGTGTGAAGCACGGCGACATGATGAAGCTCAAGATCGGCGGCGATTGCGGCATCACGCTCGACAAGATGCTGGCTCGCGTGGACAAGAGTTTCAAACTCGAGGTCCACATTGACACCGACGAAGGCAACGCGTGCAACTTGCAGCCCGACACCTCTGTTGAATTGACCAAATAATTTTTGCGACCGAAACAATTAACACCCAAACAGGAGAAAACAAATGAGTGAAGCATTAGGAATGATCGAAACCAAAGGCTACATCGGCAGCGTGGAAGCCAGTGATGCCATGGTCAAAGCGGCCAACGTCAAGTTGGTCAAAACCATCCCCATCGGCGGCGGTCTCATCACCGTCCTCGCGCAGGGCGATGTCGGCAGCGTGAAAGCCGCCGTGGACGCCGGCTCGAAAGCCGCGGCCAAAGTCGGCGAACTCGTCAGCTCGCACATCATCGCGCGTCCGCACGAAGACTTGTTGAAAGCCTTCGGTGTCAGTGCCGCCGCGAAATAATCCATCAACTCTCAACTAATAACGATCAACTATTATGGCACAACAAGCAGTTGGAATGATTGAATGCAAAGGTTTCTGCGCGCTCATGGAAGCGTGCGATGCCGCACTGAAGGCCGCGAACGTCACGATGACCGGCTGGGAAAAGGTCGGCAGCGGATACGTCACCGGATTTTTCCGGGGCGATGTCGCCGCCGTGAAGGCCGCCACCGACGCCGGTGCTGCCGCTGCCGCGCAAGTTGGCTCGGTCGTCGCTGTCCAGGTGATCCCGCGTCCGCACGACGATCTTGGAATTCTCGGCAAGTGGCTGCAATGAGAAAGAAGCTAGAAGCGAGAAGTTAGGAGTTAGAATTCGTTCTAGCTACTAGCTCCTAAATCCTAGCTCCTCTCCAATGAAGATTCTCGTCGCCAATATCGGTAGCACGTCGCTCAAGTGGCGGTTGTTTGACTTCTCGAACAACGCCGAGCGCCTTTTGCATAAAGGCGGCTTCGAGCGCGTGGCAGACTATCCGAAGGCAATCGGGGATTGTCTAGCCCAGTTGAAAGAGACCGGGAACATCACGAGCGAACGCGATCTGGCCGCCGTTGGCTTCAAGACCGTCCTCGCCAAGGAAGTCACCGGCTGCGTGCGGCTCGACGAGCGCGTGCTCGGCGCGATGGCGGCCTACAACGGCCTCGCCCCCGCGCACAACCCGCTGTATATCGCCGGCATAAAACTCTTCGCGCAACAGCTGCCCGGCGTGCCGCTCGTGGGGCTTTTCGAGACCGCGTTTTACCAGTTCGCGCCCGCCGCCATGATGCGTTATGCCGTTCCGGCGGCTTGGCATGAAGCGGGCATCCGCCGGTTCGGATTCCACGGCGCGAGCCACAAATTCATAGCCGAACGCTCGGCGGAATTGCTCGGACGCGATGACGTTGCCGAGCGCGCCCGTCGCCTCTATGTGGACGGCGGCAAGACGGCCATCACCGGCGCTCCGTTGCGCGTCATCTCCTGCC
>JANPGI010000434.1:0-3897 GCA_031423875.1 Verrucomicrobiota bacterium
CGCACGCGCCATGCGATTCTCCCGGCGCGCATTTCGAACTGCGCATCGTCCGGCGTTCAAGCCGAGTTCGAGTTGTTGGTTCGTTTGTTCTTCTGTCGTTGTCATTGTTGTCATGTTTTGCCTTTCTATTTACGTGCAAAGCATGACGGGTGGGGTCAGACAAAAACCGTCCAACCAAAAAGATTTCGGATAAAATGTTTTGAACCCAACGAGATGGAAAGTCTGAGTGTATCCGACTTGAACACAGATATGTGTGAAAGGAAAAGTGAAAAGAAAGTGTCGCGAATGGACACAGCTACCGCCTCTCAAACGTGGTCTTCAGGTTACTCAATAAACTTTTCTCCGTTGGTATTATGACAAGAAGCGCCCGGACCGGCGTTGATCCGGTTTCCAGATTGACGTTGGCAAACCCTCCCCACACACTCCCATCTGTGACCGCCCGGCGCATGGTGCGTTGCGGACGGTAATTTTTTTATGCCCGAAGGATATTGCGTCAAATGCAAGGCCAAGAAAGAGATTTCTGATGGCGTTGAGGAAGTGATGAAGAACGGTCGCAAGGCCATGAAGGGCAAATGCCCGACCTGTGGCACTGTGATGTTCAAGATTCTCGGCGGCAAAGCCGTCACTCCACCTACGCCCAGCACGCCCCCGCCCGCGCCCAACTGAATTATGTCTCAACAGCTTGCCTACGTCATCATCACCCCCTACTCCCTGCACAAATCCCGCACCGGCGGCATCTTGAGCCGCTTGATCTCGCGCACCGGCCTTGATCTCGTGGCAGCGCGCATGTTCGCTCCCAGCAGTGAACTCGTGAAGGAGTATTCCGAAAAGATTGTTTCTGCAAACGACCAACAAGACCGCAAGATCCAAGAGCTGATCCGCGAATATATCCTAAAGAACCTCAGCCCCGATCCAAAAACCGGAAAACGTCGTCGTGCGATGGTGTTGTTGTTCCGTGGCGAAGATGCCGTTCGCAAAGTCCGCTCCGTAGTCGGCAACCTCGATCCCGCCCGCCGCGTGGGTGAAACTATCCGCGATACCTATGGCGATCTCGTCTATGATGAAAATGGCAACGTCCGCTACTTTGAACCTGCCGTCCTCGCCGCTCCAAACGTCGAAGAAGCTGACATCAAACTGAAGCTCTGGGCCAAGTATTCCGACACGGACGGTGGATTGCTGGAGAATACCATCACGTATCAAGCGGGAGAAACCCCCGAACGCACGCTCGTGTTGATCAAGCCGGATAACTTCCGCTTCGCCACGGGTCGCCCCGGCAACGTCATTGATTTCTTCTCACGCACCGGCCTCTACATCGTCGCCATCAAAGTCCACCGCATGAGCACAGCAGACGCTATGGAGTTTTACGGCCCTGTCCGCGAGGTGTTGCGAACAAAACTCAAAGACGTGGTCGCTTCCAAATCCAAGGTTGCTCTTGAAGACAAACTCGGCTTCGCAATCCCTGCTGAAACCGAGAAACAACTCGGTGATATCCTCGGACCATTGTTCGGCGACAATCAATTCGACAACATCGTGCGATTCATGGCTGGCCGTTCGCAGTCAGAATGTCCCGCTGCGGAACTTGATCAACCCGGCTCTGAGAAATGTATCGCGCTCGTCTATGAGGGCGTGGGCGCAGTCGCCAAAATCCGTGACGTGCTCGGCCCGACGGATCCCTCGAAAGCACCTCCCGGATCCATCCGACGCGAGTTCGGCTCCAGCATCATGGTCAACGCCGCGCACGCGAGCGATGCTCCCGAAAGCGCCACGCGCGAGCTGGGTATCGTGAAGCCTGCGGATAATGTGTTCCGCCGCATCATCGAGCAGTTCTACGGTAAACTCTGATCCTTGCGAGGTGCGCGATGGCGGTCTTCTTCGATACCCACGCGCACCTCGATTATCCTGAATTTGAGGCGGACTTTCCGCAAATTCTCGAACGCGCCCAAACTGCTGGCATCTCTCGCATCATCTCCATCGGCACTGATCTGGAAAGCAGCAAACGCGCGATCCGCCTCGCCGAACAGCACGATTGCATTTACGCCGTCGCAGGCTGGCATCCTTCCAACGCACTCGAAGCACCTGACGACATCCGCCCTGCCCTGTGTGAATTTACCAAGCACCCCAAGGTCGTGGCCATTGGCGAAACCGGACTGGATTACTATCGTCTGCCAAGTTCACAAGGACGCGGAACAATAGCGGACGACGAACTCTACAAACAGAAACAAGCCACGCTCTTTCAGCAACAACTCGAAGTCGCAGCAGAGTCAGGGTTGAACTGTGTCATCCATCAGCGTGGCGATTGTTTTGAAGACACGCTCGAGATGATGAAGCCGTTCGCTGATCGCGTGCGTGGAGTGTTCCATTGCTTCGCCGGAGATGCCGCCGCGATGCAATGTGTGTTGGCGATGAATTCCATCGTGAGTTTCACAGGCATCGTCACATTCAAGAATGGCCAGAGCGTTCGCGATACCGTTGCCGCCACGCCACTGGGCAAATTCATGTTGGAAACCGACTGCCCGTATCTCGCGCCGATTCCGTATCGCGGCAAACGCTGCGAGCCAGCTTACGTGAAGGAAATAGCGCAGGCCGTTGCCGATACCAAGGGATGTCCGTTGGAACAATTGAGCATTGAAACTTGCAAGACCGCCAAAGAATTTTTTCCGCGAATGGCCTGATGTCCCAGCAATGTGGTCATAAAACTGCCGCCACAGCTACCCAGCATCTGCATCAGCACTTCACTTGTGTTCGATAGCTGCGCGCCACAAATGGTATCATTAGCAACGCACAGATAGACATCGTGGTCGGCTCAGAAACATTTGTGGTCACAATGTATCCCGGAACATGAGGTTCAGACAAATCAGTGCCGTATTGGAAAGTCACGTTGGAGACGGTGTAGTTTTCAATCGCTGTGAAACTAGGATTTCCACTCAAGGTGAACTCTACGGAACTTTTAATCAGAGCAAATTGCCTCGCAACAGCCGCATTGCCAGTTCCAGATTGTCCCCGGCAGAGGTAAGACCGTATTAAAGTCCGTTCACTGCGGTTGGGCTTGAAGATTTGATCCGTTAAAATTCGTCTGACCAAACAGCCCAAAGCCATAGCTTGAAGTACCAAGTCCCGCATTCCCTGGCGCGCCGCTCAGACTTGATCTGAATGCCCACTCGCCCCTCACGTTTCCGACGCCATTGGTACAGAACACAATTAAGACTTACCGATTCAGGGAAGCTGTGTTCTTAAAGCCCGTTACACCCGACAATCTCCACCCGCGCTGCATTCGTGATCATCACCGCATTCTTCATCGGCTCGAACACGCAATCCGCAATCAGCACATCGGTCACGATTTTTTCGGATGAGAAACCTTGTACGAAGATTGCGCCCTTCGTCAGCTTGCCGAATTTTGAGTCGCGTATCTCGATGTTCCGCACCGCCGGATCAGTGTCGCCGTCCTTGGTCGCGCCTGCGCCGTAACGCTTCGTGATGTGGATGCCATACTTCGCCGTCTTCACCGTACAATTGCGCAGAAAAATATTCTCAATATAGCCACCGCGCGCCGGGTTTGTCTTGAAACGCATCGCCATGTCCAGATCAGGACTGTCGAAATGGCAACGCTCCGCATAAACGTTCCGGATGCCGCCCGCCGTCTCGCTGCCCATTGTGACGCCGCCGTGGCCGGCCTTGAACGTGCAGTTCCGGATGACCACGTTCTGGCAGGGAATGTTGACGCGGCGACCGTCCACGTCCCGGCCGGATTTGACGGCGATGCAGTCGTCGCCATCGCTGAAACTGCAATCCTGGATCAGCACGTCGGTGCAGGAATCCGGGTCGCAGCCGTCGGTGTTCGGGCCGGTGGTATCCACGGTCACACCGCTGACGGTGACATTGGTGCAGTATAGCGGATTC